>DATEGV010000381.1:0-8577 GCA_035279925.1 Ktedonobacterales bacterium
AGCGAAGGCTGATTGCGGCGGTACCAGTCCTCCGGAGACGACCTCACCCCCCAACCCCCTCTCCCACCAGGAGAGGGGGAGCCGGAGGCGTGGCCTTCCGGCTAGGTTCCCCTTCCCCGCGCACGGAAGGGGGTATACGCCGACACGCGCTCTCATCTGTTTCCCCTCTGCGTGACTCTGCGTGACTCTGTGTGACTCTGTGTGACTCTGCGCTGCCCGTACCCTCCCCGTCCACCATGCAAAACTCTGCTTTGTGGATTGTAGCCGCTCCGCGATTTCGGCCCGATCTCTGCTACTGCGGGACACGGCTGAGCGAGCCGCGCGCGCAATTGGGGGCGACGTGGAGTTGGATTGTTTGGGGGATAGCGACGTGCAACACATGACACAGACGGACTTTGCGGAGAGTCTCGCGCATCTGCGCCAGGCGCTGGCCGACGCGGACCCGCTGACGGCGCCGGTGGATAGCGCCGTCATAGAGAACGCCGAACGCGCGGCCGCGCTCTTTGCTGGCGCGAGCGAGAATGAGCAAGCACGGTTGCTGCTGCGCGCTCTGGACAACGCCATCGCCGCCGTCGAAATCACCAGCCATCTCGCGGACGAGCTGCACGCGCGCCGCCACGATGTTGGCGCGGAGAGCACAGGTCCCGGACAGGCGGCGGACGAGCGGAACAGCCTGTATACGGCCTATCTGGACTTCGCGGAGTCGCAGACACAGTATCAGGCGCTCTACCACTATCGCAACGTGCTGGCGGCGCAACTCAGCGAACAAGCGCACGCCGCGCCGGCCCGCGTCGGCGCGTCCGCTCCAGAAGGCGCGCACACCGGCGACACACCGGCCCAAACCGCGAAACCGCGCCGAACTCGCAAAAAGTCCAACTGAAGCGCAAAGGAGCGCGCCGCTGCCCGGAGGCGACGCGCAACCACTACTCTCCTCGGAGGCGGAGATTCTGAGAACCGCCTCGACGACCTCCCCTATACTCACCGTAGAGGCAGTTGATGTGAGCGGGAGGACATGGTAGTCATGACGGAGGAGCAAGCGGGAGCGGCGGACGCGGGTACGTCCTCGGTGAACGACCGGCTGAACGACAACAGCGCGTACCAACAGTGCTTCGCCTGTGGGCAGCGCAACGACATCGGGCTGCGGCTCGTCTTCCGGCGCGAGGACGAGGCCATCGTCACCGAGTACACGCCGGACGCGCGGTATCAGGGCTTCCCTGGCATCGTGCATGGCGGGGTCATCGCCACATTGCTTGATGAGACGATGAGCCGGACGGCCATGATCGAGGGCCGCTGGATGATGACGGGACGGCTCGAGGTGCGCTATCGCACGGCGGCGCCCGCCGGCCAGACGTTGCGGGTCACGGCGCGCACGCTTTCCTCCCGCTCGCGTATGATTACGGCGACGGCCGAGGTGCGCCTGGCCGACGAGCCGGAGACGCTGATCGCGACGGGCGAGGCGGTCTTTCTGCCCATCCCGGCCGCGTTTCGCGAGCAGAGCGTCGAACAGTATCCGGAGCTTGCGGGCTTCTTTGACATTTAGCCAGACAGGGCGACAGCGATGGACGGCATCTACAACATCAACAAAGCGCCGGGCATGACCTCGCACGATGTCGTGGCGCGGGTGCGCCGGCTCACGCGGCTCAAGCGTGTGGGCCATGCCGGCACGCTTGATCCAGCCGCCACCGGTGTGCTGCCCATCTGTCTCGGCCAGGCCACCCGTGTCGCCGAATACCTGAGCGAGAGCGGCAAAGCGTACCGCGCCACCATTCGCTTCGGCGCCGTCACCGACACCTATGACGCCGAGGGAACCATACTGCGTGAGGCGCCAGTCGCACTGGACCGCGAGCGGATCGAGGCGGCGCTGCCGGCGTTCCTTGGCCCGCAAATGCAGATTCCACCCGCGTACTCCGCCATCAAACGCGGGGGGCAACCGCTGTATAAGCTCGCCCGCGCCGGCGAGGAGGTCACGCTGGAGGCGCGTCCCATCACGATCTATGCGTTGACCATCGTCTCGTGGGATTCGCCCGATCTCGTCCTGGATGTCGAATGCGGCAAGGGTACGTATATCCGCTCGCTGGCCTATGACCTCGGCGAGCGGCTTGGGCCGGGCGCGCATCTCGCCGCGCTGGTACGCACACGCAGCGGCCCATTCACATTGGGCCAAAGCCTGACGCTGGAGGCGCTGGAGGCGGCGCTGGCCGACGGAGCCTGGCGCGAGTTCCTCTACGCGCCCGACGAGGCGCTGCTTGAGCGGCGCGCGGCGATTCTCGGCGCGGACCACGAAGGCGAGCTACGTAACGGTCAACTCTTGCGCTTCACCGTGGCCGGTGCGGAGCCATCAGGAGGCGAGCTCCTGCGGGCGTACTCGACCGATGGACGCTTCCTCGGTATTCTGGCGTGGGATGCGGAACGGGCAGGCTGGCAGCCACACAAGGTGCTGCTCGTCACTCCGGTGGAGGACGCGACGTAATTGGAACGCCGGCTTGCAAGGGACAGCGCCTCTGGCTCCCCCTCTCCCTATGGGGGCACGACAGCGCGAGCGGCGCACCCGCGAGGAGCAACGCCCGGCGTTGCGCAGCCGGCGCCAGAGCCACGGCGGGGGCTGGGAGGTTAGGTCAACTGATCTACGCGCTCGCGCCCTGCGCCGGGCCGCCGTGCTCCTGTGGAAGCTGTCCCTGATTCATCTCGACCAGCCCACCCACCCTGGACAACGGCACGATCTGTTTCAGCTTCTGCCCCAACCGCAGGAGCGCGTACAGGTACGTGTCGTGCGGCCACGAGGATTCGTTGCCCTTCAGCGAGTAGGCGTCTCCGCCCGCCAGCAGATAATCGGCGGGATAGTAGCCGAGCACTGGCAGGTGGCCATCATCCGTCTGTGTCGGGAGATCCCCGGCCGTCGGCGCGTCCACGCGGCTAAAGACGACGCCAACCTTGCCCAGCGGCGGCGTCTCGTCGCCCAATCGCCGCGCCAGACGGTCCGCCACGGCCTGGCCAGGCCCCGTATGCTCGGCGACCGTCACCACGTAGTCCAGCCCCAGCGCGAATCCGCCCGCCCGCTCCAAAAGCGCGGCATCCACGTCCAGCAGGATCACGTCAGCGCGGCCGGCGGTCTGCTTGCGCGCCTGATCGAGCGCCGGAGCCACATCCTCCGGTCGGGCCAGTGGCGGCGCCCAGAGCACGAGATTCTTGATCGGACCGCGCGCGAAGAGGGTGCTCAGGCGGGCGCGGCGGCCCGTCAGGTCCACAAGCAAGACGCGCAGACCTTGCGCGACCAACACGCGGCCAAGGTAGTACGCGGTCGTGCTGACGCCGTGGCCCCGGTGTTCCTGCGTCAAGGCAACACAACGCGCGTGGCCGGCGCTTCCTTCGTCGTACATCGTCGTTCTCTCTAATTCCGCTTGACTCGACACGCGCGCTCGCATTCAAACACGTCGCCACGTAGTGCGCTCGCCTGCTTTCACATGCGGCGTCATCTGGTGAAAAGCACAATCCAGGCCAATTCTGTGTCTGCCCGGACGTTCCTCTCTCGCCAGCCTCACCACGGCCTGGCGTGCGGATTGCGAGCATTGTGAATATTCGCGGCCCTCTTGCGCGTCTAGATTGATGGAGAGGTGTGACGCCGCGACGCGGCACGTCTGGGAGGGGCGCCCCCAGCGTGTGTGGATGGCGGCGATGAGGTGATGATAATGGCGAGAGTAGCGCGCGGGCGACCGCGATATATCCCCTGGGCCAGGCGCGTCGCGCGCTCGATGGCGCGGGCATCGGTGCTGCTGGGTATGCTGGCGACGGCGGCGTGCAGCGCCTCCGCGGCGAGCCATCCCGCCGCCACGCCCACGGCGCGTCCAACGGCCACGGCAACGGCCAGCCCCGTCAAGACGATCTCGCTCGACGCCGCCGCGAACGCCTATATCGCCAAAATGTCGCTCGACGAGCAGCTTGGCCAGCTCATGCTCGTCGCCGTCTCGGGAACCACCTACGACGCCAACGACGCCGCTATGGTGGAGCAGGAGCACGCCGGCGGCATCCTCCTCTACGCGGACAACATGACCAACGAGGACGCGACACGGACGATGATCGCCACCGCGCAGCAGCACGCGACAATGCCCTTGCTCGTGCTGACCGACGAGGAGGGCGGCTTCGTAGACCGGCTTCAACAGTTCTTCGGGCATCGCCCCTCCGCCACCGACATCGGCTATCAGGGGTCGTATTCCTACGCTGTCGCCCAGGCGCAGGACATCGGCGGGGATATGCGCAGCCTCGGCTTCAACGCGGATTTCGCCCCCGATGTGGACGTGCAGCTCATTGACGGACCAGACCAGAGCACCCGCACCTTCGGCACGACACCCGACGCCGTCACGCGGCTGGGCGGCGCCTATCTCAACGGCTTGCAGAGCCAGGGCATCATCGGCTGCCTCAAACACTTCCCCGGCCTGGGCGACGCCACCACCGACGCGCACCTCGATCTGCCGACGATCAGTCGCACGCGCGACCAGATCGAGTCGGTGGAGCTTGCGCCGTATCGCAATCTCATCGCCACCGGCCAGGTGCAGATGGTCATGGCGACTGACCTGCTGATGCCCGCCTTCGACGCGACGCTGCCCGCGGAGCTCTCCCCAACGATCATCAACGGCGTTCTGCGCCAGGAGCTGGGCTACAACGGCGTGGTCGTGACCGACGCGCTGTATATGCAGGGCGTCTCGAAGCAATTCAACCTCGCGCAGGCCGGCGTCCAGTCCATCCTCGCCGGCGACGATCTCCTCGTCGGCGCGTTCTCCTCCGGATCAGTCGCCTGGATGATTCAGGCGCTCAAAGACGCCATCTCCTCTGGCCAGTTGACACAGGCGCGCATCTCCGACTCGGTGCGCCGCATCCTCGAACTGAAGATGCGGGCGGGCCTGTTGCCTCTGCCGGCCAACGTCGTCGCCGTACCCCCGCTGGGAACCATGCAATCGGTGGTCGCTCCGGCCGCCGTCGCGGACTGGCCTCGCCACTAGCCTCATACCAGGGATTCTGACTCCCCCTTCCCGCGTTGGCGGGAAAGGGGCTGGGGGTTTCCGCGAGGGCGGCGCCCGAGTGGGGCAGGGGATCGGAGGATTGGATTACCCGCGCTAGCGCCCCCGTGGACTTCGCGGCGGCGTAGCGTCATCGCCGTCCCAGTCGCCGCCGTCATCGCCAACGGGGCGGCGTGGGCGCGGACGCATCGCTTGGCGCCGGGCGCTCTGGCGCCACTCGCGGGAGTCGTCGTCCTCGTTGCCGTCAGCTTCCGCGCCCCACCCATCCTCGTCGGCGCGCGGCCGGCGTGGACGCGGCCGCTGGTGTCCGCCGTCCGTCTCCGGACGTGTATCCCGGCGGCGAGGCGCCGGCTCATCCTCGCGCGGCTCACGTAGGCCCCGGTCGAGTGCCGCACCGCCATTCGACCGATCTAGCCCAGCGTTCGGCCGCCCCCCGCGCGGATTGTCGCGTCCATACGCGGGCCGCGGCGGCCGCTCCTCCTCCTCCGCACGCTCTGCACGTCCACTCGGCGGCGCTCCGGGCGACGAGCGACTACCGCGATCCTGGCCCTGCGTATACGCCGGACCCCATCCATAGGAGCCGTCGGGGTCCGCCGGATAGAATGCGCGCGGTCGTCGCGGCGGCGTGATCTCGTCCGGTTCCTCAGCCTCTCGCGGGTCGCCCTCGTCGTCATAGGGATGCCCGGAGCGCGCTTGTTTCGGCGGCGGCCCGAGTGTCCTCCCGCCCGGTGTCGCGGTCGAGTTGCGCTCAGGCGCGGCGGTGGCCTGCGCAGCCCCGCACGCCATACAGATGGTGCGTCCGCGCCGGAGTCTGGAGCCGCACTGCCAGCAGTACCCGCTTGGCATATCCGCCAATTTCTCCACGTACTCCGCGTTAGGATCATCGTACCAGGCCGGTCTCTCCGTGTCGGCCAGGTTCTTATTGCGTCCGGTGGCGAAAGCGACGGAGCCCGCGCCGCGAAGCAGCGCCGTGACTATGCGTATCAGCCCGCCCACGACCAGCCCCCCGAAGACGATGTACGTCCCACCGGGAGCAGCGAGCATGTAGCTGAAGACCGTCGCGCCAACGCCGGCCACGAGCATCGCCACTCCCAAGAAGAAGGCGCCGCTCCCATTGCCGCGTCCCATACCGTCCTCCCCCCTGCGCGCCTGTCGCAAGTTTCCGTGCCAGAGAGAGTATACTCCCTGTTCGGCTTTTGCATAGCGCCGGGGCCGGTTCTTTCAGCGTCGGTTATGAGATCTGAACCTGCGGGTGAAGGACACACCGAGGTCACTCGGACGAGAGCTCGCGGGATCGAGATATCGCCCCTAGATACCGTCCACCAGCCGCGCGCGACACTGTGGACACCATTGCGCGTCCGGCAGCGCGGTTGCCCCGCAGGCGCCGCACACCTTTGGCTTTGCCACGAGCGTCTTGCCGCAGTACACGCAGAACTCCGCGCCGACCTGCATGGGCTTGCCACACGACGGGCAGGTTCCCTCCGTCGCCGGCATGATGCCAAGGTCGGCTTCCATCCGTGCGACATGTAGGCGCTGTTGCAGCGGCTCCGCATGCGTCGCTTGCCGATACGTGTTGAACGCTTGAATGAGGTAAACCGGCACGAGAAACATGCTGAGCCCAACAAAGAAGTAGCCGAGCAGCAGTTGTTGCCAGAGCTTCATTCTGCCCCACTTGATCGCGCCATGCAGCGAGGTGAAGCCACGCCAGTCGCAGATCGCGACGGCAATCGTCACAACAATGACGACGCCGATACCAATCGTACCCAGCGGGCCCGCATTGCCACTTGCAGCCTGTGTTGTGTCCGAGTTCCACAGTGATGGGTCGGCGAACATCAACAGGAAACCCAGGAGATCTATTACCGACAACGCCGCCAGCGTCCGCCCGCGATAGAGCCGACGCGCTTGCGGGGCTGCTGGCTCTTGTGAGCCGGGTGGCGGTGTCTGGGCGAAGGTGGGGGTGGGTGAGGGGGTAGGCGTGGGCATAGATGTGTCTCCCGCTCGCATGGTATGCGTGCTGTAGGTGCTGGACATGGTGACGGTAGATTGCACGGGGCGCGTGGGGCGCGTGGGGCGCGTGCCCGCTCGTTTCTTCGCGCCGAGCCGCTGGCGAAAATAGAGCCCGCCGCGACCGCCGGCAATATATGGGCCACGCGGCCCAGCGCCTACTCGCAGGCCTCGTACACCGGTTGACATGCCGATCCCACGCTTCGAGACATTGATGCGTACGGGACCCGCGCGGAACGACTTCCGAATAAACCAACCCATGTCCGCCACCATTCTCACTGACGCGATCGTTCTCGTCTAGAAAGTAATACGACAGAGATTCAGGTTACGTCACGTGTGTGTGCATGTTCAGTAACTGTACGGCTTTAGTTTGATCCAGTACACCGCGACCATCTCGCCACTCTCGTCATCGCGCCGCGTCCACGCCAGGAGCCCGCCGTTCTTCGCGATCGCCCGCGCCGATACGCAGCTCGCTCCAGCCTACCAGGCGTCCGACCGCGCGGCACGTCAGTGTTCTCGCCATATCCGCGCGCTCAGAAATCCTTACACATTCTTGACGCCTGCGCCCGCATCTCCTTACGCGGCCCTTACGCCGGTTGATCTATCCTCAATGCAGGCGTGATACACGGCGTCGAACAGGGCCCGGCGCCACCCTCCATGCGTACGAAAGGCGGCCCAGCCATGTCGGCGGTGCTGGTTGTGGAAGACGAACTCGCGGTTCGCCGCATCCTCCGGCTCACCCTCGCGCGAATGGGGTGCATGGTGGCAGAGGCTGAAAGCGTCGAGACGGCGCGTGAGGCGCTGCAAGCCTTCGGTCAGCATTTCGACCTGATTCTGCTCGACCTCAACCTTCCCGACGAAACCGGCTGGGAACTGCTCCGACGCCTCGATGATTGGACGCCCAAAGCGCCCGACTCCGACACGCTCGCGCCTCGGCCGGCGGTCATCGTCATGACGGCGGTGCGGCCCGCGCAGAGCCGCATGGAGGAGTTCCGGCCGGCCGGGCTGCTGCTCAAGCCGTTTCCCATCGAGGCCCTGATTCGGCAGGTCGAGCGCGCGTTGAGTCGCCCGACTGTCACCGGCTAATCGTGCAGAGGTGTCGCATGCCTGATCTGTTGTTTGTCGTCGTCTCGGCGCTGTCGTTCGTCGCGCTCATCGCGTTCACGTACGCCTGCTACCGGCTATGAAAGAGGACCAAGTCAGCATGGGTCTCGAATACATCCTGGTCGGCCTGGTGGCGCTTGGAGTGGCGGTCTATCTTGCCCTCGCGTTGCTGCGCCCGGACAAGTTCTAGCGGCTGCCGCCTGGAGATACGTTCATGTCGTTTACCTTCAACGGCATCGCTCAGATCGCCGTCTTCTTCATCCTCCTGTTGCTCATCACCAAGCCGATCGGTCTCTATATGACCGCCGTCTTCGGGGGCAAGCGGACCTGGCTTTCTCCAGTTCTGCATCCCGTGGAGCGCACGATCTACAAGGTCACCGGCGTCCGCGAGGACGTGGAGCAACACTGGACCATCTACACCGTCTCGATGCTGATCTTCACGGCCATAGGGATCGTG
>DATEGV010000382.1:0-6824 GCA_035279925.1 Ktedonobacterales bacterium
CAGCGCTCATCCAGTCAAAGGAGACGGATCTATGAACGCCATCGTATCCCTCCTCGATCCTGAGCACGACCGTCGCGTCCGCGAATTGTGGGGCGCGTTGGAGTCCGCCGCCGCCGTGCGCCACATCGTCGAGTTGATTCCCCATCCGCACATCACCTATCACGGCGCGGAACAGTACGACGTGGCCCGGCTCGTCCCGCTGCTGGAGCAGTTAGCGCGGGGCGCGCGACCATTTAACGTCATCACCGTTGGCATGGGCGTCTTTACCGGCCCTCTGCCAGTCCTCCATCTCGCCGTCGCCCGCAATCCCGCTCTCGCCGCGTTCCACGCGCAACTCTGGCAGAGCGTCGGACCTGCCGCCAGCGATGCGTCGCACTACTACGACGCGCGGATGTGGGCGCCGCACATCACGCTCGCGCAGTGGGACGTGACGCCACAGAATCTGCCACGCCTGACGGGTGTGCTCGGCGAACGCCATCTCGAATGGGACATGCCGCTCGACAATATCGCCCTGGTCCAGTTCAATGGCGAGCGTTACGATGTCACCCACCGCTTCCCGTTCGGGGGGTAGTACCATATCACTCGCGCACGAGCGCGTCCGGCGTCACCTGCGCGAACGAGGAATAGCCGCTCAGCGCGAGCGTCAGGTCGAGGTCGCCCAGGAAGTTGAGCGTGACATCGCGCACGCCCTCCTCGCCGCCCAACGCCAAACCCCAGATGTACGGACGCCCAAGCAGCACGGCGCGCGCGCCCAGCGCCAGCGCCTTGAAGGCGTCCGCGCCGCGACGGATGCCGCTGTCGAACAGCAATGGCACGCGCCCATCTACCACCTGCGCCACCGCCGGCAGCGCCTCCAGCGCGGCGACCGCGCCGTCCACCTGGCGCCCGCCATGATTGGGGACGATCACGCCATCTACGCCCATCTCCATCGCCAGCGCCGCGTCGTGTGGGTGCAGGATTCCCTTCAGTAGGATCGGCAGGCGTGTATGCTCGCGCAGGAAGCGCAGATCGCCCCATGTCAGCGCGGGATTGGCGAAGATGCGCGCCCAGTGCATGATCGCCGCCTGTGGATCATCCTCCGGTGACTGCGCCAGCGCCGCGCGAAAAACGGGATCGGTCAGATAATTGGCGATGCCCTCGCCCAGCAGAAACGGCAGATAGGCGTTCTGTAGGTCACGTTCGCGCCAGCTCAGCAGATTGGTGTCAAGCGTGACGACGACTGCGCTATAGCCCGCACACTCGGCCCGAGACAGGAAACTCGCCGTCAGGTCGTTGTCTTTGGACCAGTACAGTTGGAACCAGCGGGGTGTGTTCCCCATCGCTTGCGCCACCTCTTCCATCGAGCGCGACGACGCCGTGCTGAGGATAAGTGGAAGGTCGAGCGAGGCGGCTGCCCTGGCCACCGCCACCTCCGCTTCAGGATGGACGATGCTCTGCACGCCGATGGGCGCGTACAGCATGGGCGCGGGCAGCGTCGCGCCGAACAATTCGACGCGCGGATCGCGGTCGGCGACGTTGCGTAGCATGCGCGGGACGATCTGCCAACGCTCGAACGCGGCGCGATTGGCGCGCATCGTCTGCTCGCCGCCGGCTCCCCCCGCGACATACCCATACGCTTCCGGTGTGAGCTTCTCGCTCGCCCGCCGCTCGAGTTCCTCGTAGCTCAAAGGGAGCGCCGGTCGTTGCCCGGCCATGCCGCTCAGATAGATCTGGAACTGCCGCTCGACGCCGTAGAGACGCGGCGTGGGATTCGACATGCTGCTGCGCTCCCTTCCCTCTGATCGTGGTGTGCCCACGTGTACTTCGCTGCCCGCTAGTGTAGCACAGCGTCGGATGGCGTATAATGCCTACAAAGAAGCTTGGATTAATGTGCGTTTGGCGTCTCTCACCAGTGGAAACTGAGACGAAGCGCCGCGAGTCGCATCGGGAGGAACGCGCAATGGAGGGAAAATCTCAGTACGTGACGTTCCGCAACGGCAATTGGTACGTCGGCAATGGCCGGGTCGAGTTGTACAGCGTCATCGCATCCTGGCAGCAGGGCTATTCTCCCGAAGAGACCCGCAATGGCTTCCCGCATCTCGAGCTTCGCGCCATCTATGGAGCGATATTGTTCTATCTTGAACACCGAGACGAGATGGACGCCTTCTTCCATTTGACAGACGATGTGGCACAGCAGCGCAAACAGGACACTGAGGCGACGGATTCAGAGTTCTTCGCTACGATGCGCGAGCGCATCGCGCGCTATCTCGGCGCTGACCGAGACGCGACCACGGCCTCATGAGTGAATATAGTTAGTCCATAAAGCCGCCGCGCTTTCTGACCGACGCGAACTTCAATCTGCACATCGTCCATGGCCTGCTCAGGCGTCAACCGCAGATTGACATCATTACCGCACAAAGCTTAGATATCCTGGATATTCCTGATCCAGAACTTCTCCAGCTTGCGCACTCGCTCGATCGTATCGTCCTCACCCACGACCGCCGCACTATGTCTGCGTATCTCGAAGAATTGACGCGCAGTTTAGCTCCCAACGGCCAAAGTCCGGGTGTGGTGTCGGTCCGGCAGCGCCTACCGATTGGCGCCGCGATTGAGGCCATTCATCTGCTGTGGGCTTGTAGCGCCCACGAAGAGTGGCGAAATCGTTTCGTCTTTCTACCATTTTGACCCTCAACGGACCTCTGCACACTCTGTGTGACTCTGTGTTATCTCTGGCTTCATCTGCATTCCTCAGCGCGACTCCGCGTTATCGTCTCCTCGTTCCTTATCGCAATTTCTCATGTACCTACCACTTTGACGCGCGCTGGTTCGGCGGGCTACCATGCGTGCAGACTCCGCACTCATAGCAGAGAAGGCGTGGCGTACCACATGACGACCAGCGCAGGCGATCCCACCACCCAGCATAACCAGGACGAGTGGCTCTGGGGCTGGGACCACACGACCGGCATCGTCTCCATCTGGGCTGAGCGCGATGGGCGCGCCATCATCTGGCGGCGCGACTCCGAGACGCTGCTCCTCAGCCGGGAGACGGCGCGCTACCGGCCGTGGCTGCTGCTCGCCTCGCTGGAGCCGCTGGCGCATCTGGGCGCGCGTCTGGCGCACGAGAGTGAACCGCGGAGCCAGGAGCCAGGCGTCGTGATGTACCGCGAACTGGGTGGGCCGGGGCGGTTGCGCTACTACGTTAGCGCGGCGGATGGGCAGTTGCTGGCGCGGGCGCTGGCGGTCGGCGCGCGCGATGGCGAGCCGGCGCAGAGCCGGGCCGATCTTGGCGATGATCTGGTGTTGCTGCCACCGGAGGAGCAGTATCTCGTTGCCACCGGCCGAAACTACTTCGCTGGGCTGCGCTTCGACGACCCGCATCGCCTCCAATTCGATCTGGAGACCACCGGGCTCAATGCCCCGCGCGACCGTATCTTCCTGGTCTCCGTCAAGGATAATCGCGGTGTCGAGCGCGTGCTGGACAGCGCCGAATCTGGCCTGAGCGGCGACGAGGCCGAAGCGGATCTCATTCGTAGGCTCGCCGCGCTGATCCGCGCGCTGGATCCCGACGTGATCGAGAATCACAACATCCACGGCTTCGACCTGCCGTTCCTGGCGACACGCGCCCGGCTGCTCGGCGTTCCCCTCACCCTCGGCAGGCTGCCCGCGCCTGGCCTCCAGCAGCGGCCATCCGCGCGCGGCTACGGACCCTGGCGCGGCGGCTCCGGCGACGCCGATCCCGATGCGGAGCGCGGCGGGCGCTACAGCATTCCCGGCCGCGAGGTGATAGACACGATGGACGCCGTGCGCCGCTATGACTTTGTCGCGCGCGATCTGCCCGGCCACGGTCTCAAAGCCGTCGCGCGCCACTTCGGACTGGCCCCCGCCGACCGCACCTACGTCGAGGGGTCCGCGATCTACACCACATGGCTTGCCGACCCGGAGCGGGTGCGCCGCTATGCGCTGGACGACGTGCGCGAAGTAGATGGGCTGGCGCGGCTGCTGGGCGGCTCGGCGTTCGCGCTGGCGCGGATGGCTCCCCGACGGTATGAGCGACTGGCCGACGCTGGACCGGCGACGGGTGTGCTCGACCCGCTGATCGTGCGCGCGTACCTGCGAGCGGGGCAGGCCGTTCCGCGGCGCGCGGAAGGCGACGGCGCCTCGCATAACGGGGCGGCGCTCTATTTGTTCGCGGCCGGTGTCGCGCGCCGAGTCGTCAAGGCCGATGTCTCAAGCCTCTACCCTTCATTGATGCGCCAGTATCGCATTGGGCCACGCCAGGACCACCTCGGCGTGTTGCTGGCGCTAGTGGATCGGCTGGTGGAGCAGCGGCTGGCGGCGAAGAATCGAGCGAAGCAGGCCCCTGTGGGCAGCCCGGAGCGCCACACCGATGAGGCGCTCTCGGCGGCGATGAAGATTCTCGTGAACTCGGCGTACGGGTATCTGGGAGCTGTCGGGCTGACGCGCCTGGCCGACGTCCACGCGGCAAACGAGGTGACGCGCCAGGGTCGAGCCGTGCTGGGGCTGCTCTGCCGCGAATTGGCGCGGCGTGGAGCGACGCTGCTTGAAGGCGATACCGACGGCGTGTACTTTGCTGTGCCGGAGGACTGGACGGAGGCGGATGAGCGGCGGCTGGTGGCGGAGGTCGGGACGCTGCTGCCGCCGTTGGTGAAGCTGGAGTTCGAGGGGCGCTATGCGGCGATGCTCTCGCATGAGCCGAAGAACTACGTGCTGCTCGGCTATGACGATGCGCTGCTGCTGCGCGGAGTCGCCTTCCGTTCGATTCGCATGGAGCCGTTCGGCGTGGAGTTCCTGCGCCGAGCGACGGCACGGCTGCTGGCTGGCGACGTGCCGGGGATGCACGCGGTGTATGTCGAGATGGCGGCTGCTCTGCGGCGACGCGCGCTCCCAACCGACCAGGTGACGGTTCAGGCGCGGCTCACGAAGTCCGCGAAACAGTACGTCGCCTCTCGTGGCTCCCGGCGTGAGGCGGCCTATGAGGCGATACTGGCGAGCGGCCGGACGGACTGGCGCGCGGGCGAGCGCATCCGCTACTATCGCGCGACGGGTGGCCGCTCGGCGCTGCTCCCCGAAGCCGGCGCGGCCCCCGACCCTCGCGATTACGACACCGCCCACTATGTTCGGCAGTTACGCGAGACGTTTGCGGCGCGGTTGGCCCGCGCTTTCACCGTGGACGACTTCATCACGCTTTTCGCCGACCCGGAGCAGCCGTCCCTCTTCGCGCCACCCATCGAGAGCGTCCGCGCGACTCTCACGCCGATGAGCCCGCCGCCAGAGCCCGAGGAGTAGGGTACGGGTATCACAGAGTCACGCAGAGTCACGCAGAGTCACGCAGAGTCGTACTGATCCGGCTGGACTATTGAGATATGCGACGGACGTCATCGAGCTCAGCCTTCGCTGTGTAACTCTGTGTAACTCTGTGTAACTCTGTGTAACTCTGTGTAACTCTGTGTAACTCTGTGTAACTCTGTGTAACTCTGTGTAACTCTGTGTAACTCTGTGTAACTCTGTGTTACCCTTCCCTGTTCCCGTGGCGCATAGTCGAGAATGGCGATACAATCACTGCACATTGAGCGCCGATCCAGTCTGCATTACACAGGGAGCCATCACACCATGCAAAACGGCGATCAGCCGCTGACCGTGCCCAACGACCAGACGAGCGACGGCGCGCCACCCCGCGCGTTCGGCTTCGAGACGCGAGCCGTCCACGCCGGCCACCGGCCCGACCCGGCCACCGGCGCCAGCGCGTTGCCCATCTTCCAGACCTCCGCCTTCGTCTTCGAGGACACCGACACGGCGGCCGCCTACTTCAATCTGCAAGAGTACGGCAACATCTACACGCGCATTATGAACCCTACCGTCGCCGCCTTCGAGGAACGCATCGCCAACCTGGAAGGCGGAGCCGGCGCCGTCGCCTTCGGCAGCGGTCTTGCCGCGCAGGCCGCCGCGCTCTACACACTCCTACAGCCGGGCGACCACCTCGTCGCCTCTCAGGCCATTTATGGTGGCTCGATTGCCCAGTTCAAGCACGTTCTCAAGAAACTCTCCGTCGAGGTTACGCTGGTGGACCCGGACGACGCGGACGCCTGGCGCGCGGCGCTCCGCCCCACGACGAAGGCGCTCTTCGCCGAGACCATCGGCAACCCTGGCGGCAACGTGCTGGATATCGAGATGGTCGCCGGCGTCGCGCACGCGCACGGCACGCCGCTGATCGTGGACAACACCTTCGCCACGCCGTATCTCTGCCGACCCATCGAGTGGGGCGCGGACATCATCGTTCATTCGGCCACCAAGTTCATAGACGGGCACGGCGCGAGCATCGGCGGGGTCGTCGTCGAGAGCGGCCGATTCGATTGGTCGAATGGACGCTTCGCCATTATCGCCGCGCCCTCTGAGGAGTACCACGGCCTCGCCTTCCACGAGACCTTTGGCATGTACGGCTATCTGATGAAGCTGCGCGCGGAGACGCTGCGAGACCTTGGCGCGTCGCTCAGCCCGTTCAACGCCTTCCTCTTCGCGCTGGGCCTGGAGACGCTGCCGGTGCGCATGGAGCGCCATGTGGCGAACGCGCACACCGTCGCGCGCTATCTCGAAGGACATCCTATGGTCGAGCGCGTGCGCTACGCCGGGCTGCCAGGGAACGCCTACCACGCCAGCGCGCGGAAGTATCTGCCGCGCGGGGCCGGCTCCGTCTTCGCGTTCGATCTGCGTGGGGATCGCGTCGTCGGACAGCGATTCATTGAGGCGCTCACCCTCTGGAGTCATCTCGCGAATGTCGGCGACACCAAGAGCCTGGTTATCCACCCCGCCAGCACGACGCATCGGCA
>DATEGV010000383.1:0-9219 GCA_035279925.1 Ktedonobacterales bacterium
CGCGTCGTGAAGTGGATGATCGTTTCAAGATCTAGCTCGTCTTGCAGCAGCCGGGAGAGGGCGATGCAGCTCATGCGAATGCGCGCCATCGGGCTATCGGCCACGTTCACGAATTGCAGGCCCATATTCTTAAAGCCTGCCGCACCGGCGAGAATCTTCGAGGGGCTGAGGCCCTTCGGTGGATCCAATTCGACGCTCACCACAAACCGTCCCGCGTCAAGCTCCTGTTGCAGGCGGGTGCGTGGTCGCGCGGACTCTTGATCGCGGGCGGGCGCGCCATCACTTTGACGGCGGTGGCCGCCGCTCTCACCGATTGCTCCCGACGACGGCAGACTGACCATCGGAGCGGAGGAATGCGTGGTCTGCGGCAAATACTCGGCCAGCGCGTCGCGCATCGCCGAGATGTGGTCGGGCGTCGTGCCACAACAGCCGCCAATCAGTCGCACACCCGCGCCCGCGAATCGGCGCGCATAGTCGGCGAAGTAGCGCGGCGTTGAAACATAGAGAAAGCGGTTGTCTACCCGTGTCGGCAGACCGGCGTTGGGCTGCGCGGAGTAGAACAGATCGGCGCGCCGAGTCGGCTCGAGCGCCTGCGCCGCCTCGATCATCTCCTCGACGGCGTCGAGTGTGCCTGCCGGACCGATGCTACAGTTGACGCCGATCACGTTGACGCCTGAATGCGCCAGCGCCAGGGCCGCGCCCGCTGGCGTTTCACCGGAGAGCGATTGGCCGTCGTCGCTGAAAGTCATCTGCGCCACTATCGGCATATTGCCGACCTCGCGCGCCGCCAGCACCGCCTGCCGAAGCTCCGTGAGATTCGAGAATGTCTCCAGGATGATGAGGTCCACGCCGCCGGCGACCAGCGCCTCGATCTGCTCCCGGAACTGCGCGCGCAGCGTCTCCAGGGCATGACCGTCCTCTTCGGCGGACGGCAGATACGGCTGGCCGGTCGGGCCGACGGCGCCGGCGACGAAGACCGCCTCGCCCGCGATGTCGCGCGCCTCATAGGCGATCTGCGCCGCACGCCGGTTGATCAGACGCACGCGGTCGGCGAGTCCATATGCGGCCAGTTTCACGGCGTTCGCGCCAAATGAATTGGTCTCGATGATCTGCGCGCCCGCGCGGATATATTCGCAGTGAACCTCTTGCACCAGCTTAGGGTCCGTCAGCACCAGCTCGTCGAAGCAGCGTCCATGCAGCATGTTCTCCGGCGCCAGCGCGTAGAGCATGGTGCCCATCGCGCCGTCACAGAGCAGCGGACCTTGACGAAGTCGTGGCAAGAATGGCTCGGCCATAGAGATCTCCTTGAATGCGCGGTCTTCTCGCGGGCAGACACTACCGACACGCGGCGGCGTCGGCGCGTCTACGCCATTATACGAGGGCGACGCCACCGACCGAAAGCGCCCATCGCGAGGCATCCAGTTGCGGTGCGGTTGAGGAATGCTCCAGGCGCCGTATTTTCCGGGCTACAGGGCGCTGGCGATGAGCGTCTGCTTGAGTAGCATCAGGTTGGTCAATTGGCCGACACCGCCCGGCACCGGTGTCAACGCACCCGCCACCTCGACCACGCTCTCGAACTCGACATCGCCCACAAGTTCGCCGCCTTCGCGCACGTTGATGCCGACGTCCACCACCGTCGCTCCCGGCTTCACCATCGCCCCAGTGATGAGGTTGGGCTTGCCGACGGCGACGACCAGCACATCCGCCTGCCGCGTCCAGTATCCCAGGTCGCGCGTGTGGATGTGGCAGACCGTCACCGTCGCGTCGCGGTGTAGCAACATGAAACTGAGCGGCTTGCCGACGACATTGCTGGCGCCGACGACCACCGCGCGCTTTCCACTCAGCGGAACGTCGGCCCGCTCCAAGATTTCGATGACGGCGGCGCAGGTTGACGGGACGAAACTCGGTAGGCGCAGAAACAGATTGCCGGCGCTGCGCATACTGATGCCGTCCACATCCTTCCTCGGTTCGATGGTCTCCGCGACGAGCCGCTGCGAGAGATGTGGCGGTAGCGGCAACTGCATCAGGACGCCATGCGCACGGTCGTCGGCGTTCAGCGCGAGCAGGCACGCGCGCAGCGCCGCGTCGTCGGTGTCCTCTGGGAGGGTGACGAGCGTCGCGGACATGCCCACGGCCTCTGAGGCGCGCACCAGCGCATGCGAGTAGACGGTCGAGGCTGCGTCGCCGCCAACGCGCGCGATAGCCAGCCCAGCGGGGAACCCCAAACGTGACCGCGCCTCCTCCGCCTGCCGTGTCAGGTCCTCGCGGACGGCTCTGGCGATGCGGCGGCCATCCAGAATACGCGCCGTCATGTCATGCCTACCTCTCAGCCCGCTTTGCGTCAGGCGCCCATGCGCGCGTGAACCGCCGCCATCGTCCGCTCGCGCAACGCCTGCGCCTGTTCCTCCAGCCGCGTCACTGTGGCCCGCGCCTCGTCGGCAAGCGTGTCGTCGCGCAGCAAGACGACGTTGGCCAGCACGTTGAGCGCAGCCGCCCGCACCGCCGCCTCGCCAAAGAGCGCGGCGCATCCCGCGTCGCTCACGACCGTCGGATTGCCCGATGCGGCAACCTCGCTCGCCAGCGCCAGCACGTCGCAGACGCGCTCCATCATCCGCAGCGGCGGCCGCATCGCGCGAGCGAGCGCGTCCTGAATCGCGTCCTCGCGGCGAACCTTCTCCTCGTCCGTCGTCTTCGACTGACGATACGCGGCGGCTACCGCGGCAAACGCCGCCTCGTCCTCGGCCACCAGCGCTAGCAGCTCCTCCCGCGCGTCACGCGCCTGGGAGATGGTCGCGCGCATCGCCGCCTCGACGGTCGCAAACTTCGGTTTGCCCGCCGTCAACTGCGCCACCATCTCCGCCAACGCCGCCGCGACCGCCCCCACCAGCGCCGTCGCCGCGCCACCACCTGGCGCTGGCGCGCTTGACCCAAGCGCCTCAAGAAACGCCGCGAGCGTCCGTTGTTCGGTCATGCGTATCTCTCCCCTGCCTGGCCAAAGTCATGCGGCTACCCGTCATTTTACCATCCAGCCGGGCATGGTATCATCGTCGTGCGGCCGGCTCGTGACGGCGCTGGGCGCTTCGCAACCACTCGCATGGCATCGGAAGGGATCACATACCGCTTTCGTCCTGGATGGAGCGTGAGATGGAATCGCTGGTCGCCGCCGAACGCGCGCTACGGGAGAAGGTAGACCGCGTCTACGCGCTGCTTGTCGAGATGTATGGCATCCCAGCGTGGGAGCCGGACGGCGACGCGCTCGGCGGCCTCATCGCGACGGTGCTTTCGCAGCACACCTCCGACACCAACTCCGCCCGCGCCTACGCGGACCTTGTCGCGCGCTATCCGTCGTGGGAGGCCGTGCGCGACGCGCCGCTCGAACAGGTGGCTGAGGCGATCCGGGTGGGCGGCCTCGCGAACATCAAGGCGCAACGCATTCAGGCGATTCTGCGCGAACTGACAGGACGCATGTCGTCCGAAGGAATCGCCGGTCCGTTGTCGCTCGGCATGCTGGACGCGATGGAGCCGGAGCACGCGCAAACCTACCTGCGCACATTTCATGGTGTCGGACCCAAGACGGCGGCATGCGTCTTGCTTTTCTCCCTCGGCACAGCAGCGTTCCCAGTTGATACGCATGTGTGGCGCGTCACCAAGAGATTGGGTTTGATCGGGGCGAGAGTCAGCGCCGAGGCGGCGCACGCGATACTCTTGGGGCTCATCCCCGCGGATTGGCGTCATACGATGCATGTCAACCTGATACAGCATGGTCGCCAGCTATGTCACGCCCGCCAGCCCGAATGTCAGCGGTGTGACCTCAGGCCAGAATGCCTGTATTTCTGGGAACTCGCAGCCGGCGAACGATGAATTGTGCCAGGCGGGGCGCGTTACACGCCCAACGTCCTCTCGTTATGCACTGCGGGGAGAACACAGGATAGGGCAATGACGCCCTCCCCACGAGCATTGCGGCAATGAATCGCGCGCCGGCTGATAATGGCGGCGATTCCGCGCTGTCCGGAGTCTTCGTCTCCGCCGCGACCCTCAACGTGCGGCGCCAGCCGAGCCGGGCTCGATTGTATGGAGGAATCTGGTGGGACCAACTATCGCAAGGCGAGCGCACGGCGCGCAGACTCTCGGATGGCGCGAGTATCGCAAGCCGCTCAATACGTTTTCAAGTGGGAGATTACGCCAGGTCACGCATCAAGCGGTCTTGATCCTCGTGCTCTATGTCGCGCTCCTGACCAGCCCGCAGGTGCGGCATTGGGTTGTGGAGGCGACGGCGAATCTGCTGGTGCTCGGTGGGTTCATCGCGGCGCCGATCCTGACCGTGATCGCGTGGGTGGGCCTCATGCTACCGGCGCATCTGCCTCTGCATCGCCTGTCGTCCACTCTGTTCGTCGTCGCGCTGGTCTGGGTCGCCGGTGGATTGCTCATCGCGCACGTGCTCCAGGACCCGACGACGCAGACCCAGAAATAACCGCACGCTCATGGCGTCCAGTCTCGCGCTTTGACCCTCTGCCCGGCATTGACACCAGGCAAGAATGGGCCTATCCTCACGTTGTGTCAGCCGTCACGGAATCTGGCAGACAGAGAGGATGCGAGCATGCCCCCGCCCGAAGCCATCGCGCGATTCGTCGCGGCCGTCATTGTCGGCTACCTGCTGGGCAGCACGCCAAGCGGCGTCGTGGTGGGGCGTCTCTTCGGGAATGTGGATCCGCGCGCGCACGGCAGCGGCAAAACCGGCGCGACGAACGTCCTGCGCACGCTCGGTCCGGGGCCGGCGGCGCTCGTCGTCCTGATGGACGCGGGCAAAGGCGTGCTCACGGTGCTCCTGGCGCGTTTCGTGTTCATGCCGACGGGCGCTGGCGCGACTCTGGATATGCGGGCATGGGCGGAGGCGCTGGCCGCGTTCGCCGCGATACTCGGTCATAACTATTCGATCTTCATCCACTTCACGGGCGGACGAGGCGTGGCTACAGGGGGCGGCGCCATTCTGGCGATCAACCCGATCACCTTTGTGTTCAGCCTCATCGCGATGATCGTCCCAATCGCGCTCACCCGTTTCGTCTCGCTCGGCTCGATGCTCGGCGCGGCCACCGCCGCCGTCAGCGACGTTGTGCTCGTGCTGGTTGGACGTGATCAGGCGCCACACGCCGTCTTTATGATCGCCGGCGCAACGTTTATCATCCTCGCCCACCGCGACAACATACAGCGTCTCGCCACCGGCACGGAACGGAAGCTCGGCCAGCCCCGCAGCGTTTGAAACCGGCCTGCGTCCGGCTGCCGCTAGGACTCCGCCGGCTCCGTCAGCACACCCTTGGCTCCGCGCAGATACTCCACCGCCGAGAAGATCGTCCAGACCACCGCGAGCAGCAGTATGACATCGGCTAGGCCAAGCAGGTAATCTGAGAACGCGTGTGGGTTGTGTCCGGTGCTTAGTCCGAACGGGAACGCGGTGTGTCCGTTCAGTCCGCGCGCGAGCAGAATGCCGCCGATAGCCGTCAGCGTCAGAAACGTCTTCTGCTTGCCCCAGCGCCCCGCCGGAATCACGACTCCCTGCGCGGCGGCAATCTGACGCATGCCGGCGACGATGTACTCACGCGTCACGATGACGATGGCAATCCACGCCGGCACGAGCGTGACCTGCACCAGCGCGACGAGCGCCGCCGAGACGAAGACCTTGTCGGCGGTGAGGTCGAGAAAGACGCCAAGCCGCGTGACGAGGTGGTACTTGCGCGCAAGGCGGCCGTCCAGGGTATCCGTCACGGAGCCAAGAAAGAAGAGGACCGTCGCGGCCATGAACGCGACGGGAAGGTTGATCAATATCAGCACCACGAGCGGAATGGTGGCGAAGAGGCGACCAAAGCTCAACACATTCGGCAAGTTCCGCACAATACGCTCCTGTGCTAAATCGTCCTCGATGGAGGGACTCAACGGTTGCCACAGCGCCACCGTTTCCCTCTACTAAGCATACACCGCGCCCAGAAGTGGCTCGCGGGATGTTTGTCCACGCGCTATACTAGGTGTGTTTGATTTGTCGGCGCGCGCGCCGTGAGAGCGCCACGCCATACGTCGGGTGAAAAAGGGTAGCGGTGAACACTGCGTCGAATCCGCACGCCGGCGTCCGGCCCACGCTGGCAGCGCCCGCGCCGGATATCGTGTATGAAGATGACGCGCTGCTCGTCGTCGCTAAACCCGCCGGCCTCGTCACGCATCCGGCGTACAAGCACCCCGACGGAACCCTCTGCGACGCCATTTTCGCCCGCCAGGAGGCGCGCGGCGAGGGACGCCCATGGCTTCTGCACCGACTGGACCGCGACACATCAGGTGTCGTCGTCTTCGCCAAGACCGCGCCGACTCGCCGCGCTCTCGTCCGCCAGTTCGAGCGCCGCACGGTCCAAAAACAGTACCTCGCGCTCACGGTGGGCGCGCCACCCGCCGAGACCGATGAGATCGTGGCGCCGCTCATGCGCGATCCGAACGACCGGCGTCGCGTCGTCGTTCACCCCGAGGGGCAGGCGGCCCAGACTCGCTATCGCACCTTGGATGTCGTGGACGCGCATGCGCTGCTGCTCGTCGAGCCATTGACCGGGCGCACGCACCAGATTCGCGCGCATCTTACCTCCATCGGCGCGCCCCTCGTCGGCGACACCACCTACCTCGCGCCAGAGAGTCCCGCTCGCGCGCTCGCGGAGCGCGCCTTGCTACACGCCTGGCGGCTCAGCGTCATCCATCCCACGACCGGCGAGCGGCGCACGTTCACCGCGCGCATCCCCGACGACTTTTGTCTCGTCGCCCAGCGCCTCGGCTTCGATGGCGCGCTCCAGCGACTGACCCGAGACCCTCAGGAGGAGTCATGCAGCTCACCTCACTCGATCAGGTGAATCCACAGTACCGGCACATCTACCTGCAGCCACACTTTGATGACGCGGCGCTCTCGTGCGGGGGAACCATTGGCCTGCAACGCGCCACCGGCCAGCGCATCCTCGTCGTCACCGTCTTCGGCGGTATGCCCGCCAAGGGCGCTGAACTCAGCCCATTCGCCGCGCGCACGCACCAAAAAATGGGCCTGGGGCCGGACGCCGCCGAAGCCGTCGAACAGCGCCGCGCCGAGGAGAAAGCCGCCGCCGATGTGCTGCGCGTGGATACGCTGGTCCTCGATTTTCTTGACGCTATCTATCGCGGCTCGCCCGCGCAATACTCCAGCGAGGACGCGCTCTTTGGCAACATCAACGCCGCGGACCTCGCCCTGGATGAGGAGCTGGCGGGCGTGTTGACGCGGCTCCGCGAACGCGCGCCGCAGGCAGTCATCTATGCGCCGCTTGGCATCGGCCATCATGTGGATCACCAACTCGTCTGCTCGGCGGCCGACCGGCTGGCGCAGCGGAAACTGCCCGTCAAGTTCTACGAGGACTTTCCGTATGTCGCGCAGCCCGGCGCGCTAGAGACACGCCAGAAAGAGCTGGGGATTCCAATGGAGCCTGAGCTTGTGGAGGTCTCTGGCATGATGCGCATGAAAGAGGAGGCGGTCGCCCAGTATTCGAGCCAGACGCCGCAGCTCTTCGGCACGCAGGAGGCCATGCGCCAGGCGCTGCGCGGGTACAGCTCGTCGCTGCGGCGCTCGTATCCCGGCATCGAACTGGAGCGGTACTGGCGTTGGTGACGACTTGCGGCAGAGGTGCGCGCGATTGACGGCCGCCGGACCGGCTGATATGCTCGCTGTGCGCCGTGTGACGGGCGCCTTGTCAGCGGCGGTCGTCGTACGCCGAGGAGGAAGACACGGGTGCAATCCGCGAATAGCCTGACGGGCATGCAGACCATGTTGTTCGCGCCGCCCTACCCGGCCGCCCTCTCGATTCCGTCCGCCGGCTGGCGCAGCCACCTCGCGCGCGACGGCAAGATTCCTCTGGCGAAGCCCGTCATCCAGATTGGTCGTATGGAGGGCAACGATGTCGTGCTCTCCGATCCGCTCGTTTCCCGTCACCACGCTGTCGTCCGGTGGAGCGCGGGCGGCTACGAACTCGAAGACCTGGCCGCTCCCAACGGCACCTTCATCGAGGGCCAACGGGTGACTGGTCGCGTGGGCCTGGCGCCGGGGAACCTTGTGCGTCTGGGCGGCACTGAGATGGTCTTTCAGGTGATGTCGCCGGACCAGCCGGGGCCGGACGCCAACGCCACAGGTCCCGCTGACCCAAACACAACGAGCGGCTTCGTGGTGCGGCCCGCGCTCCCTGGAGCGGACGCTCTCGGTCCGGCTGGGCGCAGAGTGGCTGCTCCCGCGCCACCGCCGTCAAGCGCCGCTCCACCTCCGCCGCGTTCCCTCGCCGCGCCGTTCCCCCAGCCTGGAGCGCCGGCAATGGGCGCCGGGCCATCTCCCATCGCCTCCTCGGCGCATCCCTACTACGCGATGATGGCGCAGCCCGCGCAGGGGCGACTCGCGGGTATCTTCCGCTCCCAGGCGCGCATGCGCTACTGGCGCGTGTTCCTGCTGGGACTGATCGCGTACGCGGTCGTCGCCCAAGTGACGGCGAGTACGGCGAATCTGCATCTGGCGCCGCTCGAGATGTTGCTCGCGAGCGCGTTGGTGCCTGTCGTCTTCGTCATCTTCTGTTGGGAACAGAACGCCTTTGTGGACATGCCGCCGGCCGTCGTCGGCATCACGTTCGCGAGCGGCGCCGTGCTCGGCATCTCGATCGCCGCCATCGTCGAGCCACTGCTCATCCCGAACTCGGTTGCGACGACGGGCATTACCCTCCCTATCGCCGTCATCATCGGACTTGTCGAGGAGACGGCGAAGGTGATTTCGGTCGCCTGGTTTCTCCGCAATCGGCGGCTGCGCAGTGAATTGGACGGCCTGATCCTGGGCGCCGCCGCCGGTATGGGTTTCTCCGCGCTGGAGACCGCTGGGTATGGATTCGCGGCGTTTCTACAGGGCTTCTTTACGGGCGCCAACTCGCCCGTCGCGACGCTCTCCGGCGCGGTCCACGCCGGGTCCAGCAACATGAATCACGAGCTGCTCGTGCGCATGGCCCTCGCCGTGTTTGGTCATGGCGTCTGGACCGCGATCGTCTGCGCCGCAATCTGGCGGGATCGCGGGCAATCCACTTTCCGGCTGACCGCTGGGGTCATGACGGCGTTCGGCATCGCCGTCGGCCTTCACGCGCTGTGGGACTGGTCGCCGCTGATTCAGACGCTCGGCCCGCAGCCGAGTAGGTCTTCACTGAT
>DATEGV010000384.1:0-3546 GCA_035279925.1 Ktedonobacterales bacterium
CGGCGAGGGCGTCCAGGTCGCTCACCGGCACGATCAGGGCCGCGTCGCCGGCCACCTCCGGCAGCGGGCCCGCGTCGCTACAGATCACCGGCGTGCCGCAGGCCATCGCCTCGACGACGGGAATGCCGAAGCCTTCGTAGATGGACGGCATCGCCAGCGCGGTCGCAGCGCGGTAGAGCGTGGGCAGGTCGCCATCGGCGATGAAATCAAGAAAACGCACGCGCTCACGCACGTCGAAGTCATCCACCGCCGCGAAGACGCCCTCGTAGAGCCACCCCTTACGACCCGCGATGACGAGCAGCGGCGGGCCGTCCGGTTCGCGCGTGGCTTTGGCAAAGGCGGCGATCAAGTTGCGGTAGTTCTTGCGCGGCTCGATGGTGCCGACGGCGAGTATGAACGGCTGCGTGAGGCCCAATCGTTCGCGCAGCTCGCGTTCAGCGTCGGCGTCGCGCGCGTCGGTGAAGACACTGTCCATACCGAGGTGAATCACCCGAATCTTCTCGGTCGGCACATTCAAGCGCTCGACGAGATCATCCGCTGTGCGTTGCGAATCCGCGATAACCAGATTCGCGCGGCGCAGGCTACGCGGCACGACGTGCGTCAGGTACGCGGCGAGCGCGGGCACGGAACATTCGGGATTCGTGAGGAAGGCGAGGTCGTGGATGGTGACGACGCGCGACGCCCGCAGCGCCGGTGGCAGAATGTAGTCTGGCCCGTGCAGCACGTCCGCGCGACCCATCACAAGCTCGGCGGGGATGGGCAGATTGAGCCGCTGCCAGAGGATCGTCGCGGCGCGGTTGCCGATGCCCACCACGCGACCGCGCATATTCGCGGCCCTGGGGAAGCCGTAGGCCGCCGTGGCCCGTTCACTGGAGAACAGGGTAAACTGATCATCGTGATCCACATCGGCTAACGCCTGGATGATGCTGCGCGTGTAGCGCCCGATGCCCGCGCGCTGGGTGATGCCGGGCGTATAGTCAATAGCGATCCGCATGCGCATCCTCGACAAATGGCGTCAGGTTTGATAGGCTGTCCAGACGCGGTATCGCGAGTATAGCATGCAACGCGCTGGTGAGCTATAGCGTGCCTACCCCGGCGGACTATGGGTGTCAACCGGGGTGACGGTGGCGTCCAGCGGGAAGCCAGAGACGAGGAGAAGGTTGTGCCACGAGCGCTCATTACGGGAATCACCGGTCAGGATGGCAGCTACCTTGCCGAGTTCCTGCTCGACAAGGGATACGACGTGTTCGGGACGGTGCGGCGCACCAGCGGCTTCCACACCGAGAATATCAGCCATCTGTTGGATCGCGTGACGCTGCTCGACGCCGACCTTGTGGATCAACAGTCCATCAACGAGGCGGTGCAGGTGGCGCGGCCCGATGAGGTCTATAATCTCGCGGCGATGTCCTTTGTTGGGGTGTCCTTCAAGCAGCCCATCGCCACCGCCGAGTACACCGGCGCGAGCGTCGTCCGCGTGCTGGAGGCGGCGCGCCAGGCCACCTGGCCGATTCGATTCTACCAGGCGAGCACCTCCGAGATGTTTGGCAAGGCGCAGGCGTTCCCGCAGAGCGAAACGACGCCGTTCTATCCGCGTAGCCCCTACGCGGCATCCAAGCTGTACGGCCACTGGATGACGGTGAACTACCGGGAAAGCTACGGGATGCACGCCTCATCCGGCATACTTTTCAACCATGAGAGCAGCCGGCGCGGCAAAGAGTTCGTGACGCGCAAAATCACGCAGGCGGTGGCGCGTATCGTGTTGGGACTGCAATCAACCCTGGCGCTCGGCAACCTCCACGCCAAGCGCGACTGGGGCTACGCGGGCGACTACGTGCGGGCGATGTGGCTGATGCTGCAACAGGAGAAGCCAGACGACTACGTGATCGCCACCGGGGAATCCCACAGCGTCGAGGAGTTCGTGCGCGCCGCGTTCGCGCGCGTGGGTATGGCCAATTGGCAAGACTACGTCGTGATTGATCCGCAGTTCATCCGGCCGGCGGAGGTGGATTATCTGCTGGGAGACGCGACCAAGGCCAGGGCCACGCTGGGCTGGCGGCCGGAGGTGACATTCGACAAGTTGGTGGCGATGATGATGGACGCGGACCTCGCGCGTATCGCCCGTGAGCACGGTGTGCCGATTCCCGACGCGACAGATACCGCGCGGGGATGACGGGTCTGGTTCGCGTCGTCAGGAGCACGCGCCATGAGTATCGCGCCAGAGAGCATCCTCATCACCGGCCATTCCGGCTTCGTCGGGCGACACCTGGCCCCGCTCTGTCATGAGCGGTATCCTGGCGCGCGCCTCTTCGGCGTTTCGCATGTGCCGGCGGCGGAGCCCGGGGAGCTGTCCTCGCTGCAATCGCTGCGGGCGGATATCACGGATCGGGCGCAGGTGCGCGCCGTGCTTGAAGCGGCACGGCCCGACTTGATCTTCCACCTGGCCGGTCAAGCGTCAGTAGGTGAATCGTGGAAACGCCCGGACGTGACGTTGGCGGTGAACGCGGGCGGCGCGCTGAACCTGCTGGAGGAGCTGCATACGCTGGGGCTGCGGCCGCGCGTCCTGCTCGTCGGCTCCTCGGAGCAGTACGGCGTCGTCACCCCGGAGGACAATCCGGTGCGGGAGGAGCGCCCACTCCATCCCGTCACGCCATACGCCGTCTCGAAGGCGGCCCAGGACATGCTGGGCTACCAGTATTTCGCAAGCTATGGGATTGACGTGTTGCGCATCCGCGCGTTCAACCACTTTGGACCGTGGCAGCCGCCGGCGTTCGTGATCGCCAGCTTCGCGCGGCAGATCGCGCTGATCGAGGCGGGCCGCGCGGAATCGGTGGTGCGCGTGGGCAATCTGGAGGCGCGGCGCGACTTCCTGGCGGTGGGGGATGTTGTCCGCGCGTATCTGGCGCTCGCGGAGCGGGGCCGACCAGGCGCGGCGTACAACGTGGGTTCGGGCGTCGCGACGGCGATCCAAGCGATTCTGGATATGCTGATTGCGCAGGCCACCGTTCCCATACGGGTGGAGATGGACCAGACACTGCTCCGTCCGGTGGACGTTCCCATCGTCTACGCGGACACGTCGCGCCTGCACGCGGACACCGGCTGGGAGCCGGCGCTGGCGCTACCTGGCGCGCTGGCCGCCACGCTGGACTACTGGCGAGGGCATGTATAGACCTCACCTCCTGGCGCCCTGGACCTCACCTCCTGGCGCCCTGGACCTCACCCCCTGGCGCCCTGGACCTCACCCCCTAACCCCCTCTCCCACAGGAGAGGGGGAACCTGGCCCGACGGTTTCGGCGTTCCGGCGGATGTTCCCTCGCTCCCTCTCCTCGCCGGCTAGGCGGCTCTGGCTCCCCCTCTCCTCGCGGGAGAGGGGGCCGGGGGGTGAGGTCCGCCCCGCCAACCGCTCGCCGTCCGCGCCCTCGATGGCGTGGCAGTGGACGCACGCGCGCCGGCCCTTCGCGTCGCGGAGCAGCGCATACTCGTGCGCGCCCCCAGGCGCCGGCTCCGGGCAGACGGTGTGCCGCGTCAGGGTGAGGGGCGTCCCGTTGC
>DATEGV010000385.1:0-7910 GCA_035279925.1 Ktedonobacterales bacterium
GCGCGGAGCGGACCGACGAGTTGGTGGTGATGGTGGATACCTTCCGGCCGCTCAAGCTCGCTCGCGACGCCGAGCGGATTGACGACCCCAAGTATCCGTTTAGTTGGCTGGAGTAGGAAAATGCCACGAATCGTCAAGTTCTTCGAGACGACCTTACGCGATGGCGAGCAGACGCCGGGGATCAACTACTTCGCCGAGGAGAAGCTGGAGATCGCGCGGGCGCTGGCCGACATGGGCTTCGACACGCTCGATTGCGGCTTCGCCATCTCGGGAGAGCCGGAGTTCGAGGCGATTCGTCTCATCGCGCGCAACGTCCACAACGCCGAGATCTGCTCTATCGCGCGCTCGTTCCCCGCGGATATTGATCGCGCGTGGGAGGCGGTGCGGGACGCCGCGCAAAGCTCCATCCATCCCTTCATCAGCACGTCACCGCTACACCGGGAGGCGAAACTGGGCAAGTCGCGCGCGGAGGTGCTGGAACTGGCGCGGACTGCGGTGGCGCGCGGGCGACAGTACACACCGAATGTAGACTTCGCGCTGGAGGACACGACGCGCACCGAGCACGACTTTATTCTCGAAGTGGTGGACGCCGTCATGAAGGAAGGTGTTCGCTTTGTGGCGCTCTGCGACACCGTCGGTTTCGCGCTGCCGTGGGAGTTTGGCGAGCTCGTGGACGAGGTGCGTCGCGAGTTTCCCGGCGTGCGCATCTCCGCGCACTGCCACGACGACCTGGGGCTGGCGGCCGCCAACGCGCTGACGGCGCTGATACATGGAGCCGAGCGTGTGGACACCTGCGTCAACGGGCTGGGTGAACGGGCGGGCAACGCGGCCACCGAGGACGTTGTGATGGCGATTCGCACGCGCCGCGCCGACCTCGATCTGGACGTGCGTGTGGACACGACGAAGATCATCCCCACGAGCCGGCTCGTCGCGCGGCTCTCCGGCATGCAACCGCAGTGGACCAAGTCCATCGTCGGGGCCAACGCCTTCGCGCACGGCGGCGGCATCCACCAGGACGGCGTGCTGAAAGACCGGCGCACATACGAGATCATGCGCCCGGAGGACATCGGCCTGCCGCCCTCGGAGACGCGCATGTACGTGGGCAAGCTCTCTGGCCGGGCCGCGCTCAACGCGCAATTGCGCGAGCTTGGCTATGAGCTGACGCCGGAGCAGCTCAGTCGCGCGTTCCCACTGGTGAAACGGGTGCTGGGCAAGAAGAAGGTGTTGGAGGAGATGGACCTGCGTCGCTGCGCCGAGACGGCGATCAATCCGACGGCGACCGTCGAGGAGGAGCTGGCGGTCGAGGCGAGTGCGGGCGCCGAGTCAGGGGAGTAGCGCGCTGGTAGGCGCCGGAGCCCGACGGAGTGGCGGAATCGGAGTCGCGGCAGGTTGGGCGCTCAAAAGCAGTGCTTCCGCGATCCGACTCCGCCGGTTAGGCCCCGGCGCACGTGGGCGGTTTGGCGCAATCGCGCGCGCCGGCTAGCCGCGAGCCTGTACCTGGGCCGGAGCCGGCACGACGCCAAGCTGGATCAGCATGCCCATGGCGTCGAAGTAGAGGCGCATGCCGGCGATCTTGCCCTGCCGCATCTCAGCGATGCCGACAAAGTGAATCTCGGCGGTTTTGCCGGTCGCTGGGACCGTCATTTCTGGCCCCACGAGTGGCCCCGTCTGTGTGCCGCGCCCGATGAATTCGACGACGGCGCGTTGGTCGTCAGCGACGATGGCTGTGTTCTGCACTTTCCCATCAGGAAAAGCCGTTGTCCAGCCCTGGAAAAACTGGCGAACGCCATCGGGACCATTGAAGGTGGCTCCGTTGGCGACATTGGCTAACGTCACATCCGGCGTACAAAGCGCTACCCCTGCCTCCACGTTGCGCGCGTTGAAGGCGTCATTGAAGGCCTGGATCGCTGTCGCGTTGTCTTGCGCTCCCATGTGATCTCCTACCATTCGGTGTTACCCCAATAGGCGGCCACATTCACGAGGTTGCATGCTACGATGACAGTCCGGCGCCCAGCGCCAGATAGTGTATCTCGCCGGCGCCTGGAGGTGCAATTCGCGCTTGCCGGACGTATGATCTCGAAGGATGGCGAGTGTCCCACGCGAGCGGCTTGGCCACATTAAGATCGCGAGCCTGGGCGCAAGCGCATAGCCACGTCCGGTAGGTGAGCGGAGGAGGGATACATGTTGAGTCCCGATGTGCTGGCGGAGCTCAAGCGCGCGCTCGAAGCGAAACGCGCCGCCCTGCGCGCTGAACTGCGGATTCCCGACCCGACGACCGACACGGTGGATTCCGCGCTGGGGAACGACGCGGATATCACCGGCGACGAGGGTGATTCCAGCGTTGATCTCGAAGAGGTGGATCGCGAGGCCGGCGAGTGGGACGACGCCCGCTCGGATCTCGCCGATGTGGAGCACGCGCTGTCGAAGTTCGCGCTGGGAACCTACGGCGTCTGTGAACTTGGCGGTGAACCTATCCCAGTGGAACGGCTGCGCGCGTTGCCCGAAGCGCGGTATGACGTTCAACATCAGGCGGAGATAGAAGCGCGTCAGGGCCGCTGACCGTGTGTGTTTAGCCACGTGGAGGGAGATAACGTATGGTAACGGTTGGATTGCTCGTCCGGCTGGAAGCGCAGCCGGGCAAAGAGGCGGAGATCGAGGCGTTTCTGCGTGGCGCGCAGCCCCTCGTTGAGGGGGAGCCGGCGACGACGGCCTGGTTCGCGGTCAAGTTCGGCCCGACGAGCTACGGCATCTTCGATGTGTTCCCCGATGACGCCGGCCGGCAAGCGCATATCGCCGGCAAGGTCGCGGAGGCGTTGTTCGCGCGCAGTCGGGAACTCTTCGCGCAGCGCCCCTCCGTCGAGCAGATTGACATTCTAGCCGAAAAACTCCCGTAACTACGAATCGCGCCGATAGACAGCGCCCACGATTTCCTCTATCATGGCAGCCAGCGCGCGGTATTCGCGCGGCCACGCCAGAAGATGGAGGGTGACACGTGGGCGTTGTCGTTCTAGACGCCTGTCAACAGGCGACGTGTAGCTTCGCGCAGAGGCTGCCGCTGCTCAACGTGCTGGCGGTCGAATTGTTTGGCATCCCCATCTTCGCCGTACTCATCCATTTCGCGGTGCGAAGCTGGCGATCCGCCCGGCTCGATCTGCGCGAGCGGCGGCGCGGCGCGGCCCCTTCCGGGGCTACCGGCGGTAGGGTGGGAGCGAGGGCCACCGCGACGGCGACCGCCACGCCGACAATGGTCTCGTCCCTCAGCGCATACGCGAAGATGATCTGGTCGCTCAGCGTCGCGTTGCTCTGCGCGGACTGGCTGTACTTCGCGACAGCCAACATCGTGCGCTTGGCGACGTCGCAGCCAACGGATCTGAAGCCACCGGTCGGCTCGAGCGTTGCTTTCTATTTAGGTGTGGGTGTCTGCGCGGTCTCCCTGGTGGCGCTCGCCGTTCTATGGAAGATGCGCCCGCGCGAGGCGCTGCCGCCGATGCTGAAGCGAACGAACTAACAGGTGTCCTCACCCGCCGACGCCCCGATCGCGGACGAGCATGGAGGCTGCGCCGTAGAGTCTGACACAGCCCTGCACACTCATACGCGGCGGTGGTAGCATAGAGTCAATGGAGGCCACAGTTCGCGAGAGACGCGCGACGGCGCGCGAGGAGTAGTCATATCATGGCTGACGCGATTGGCACGCGAGCGGGGCGGGAGACGGAGCGACAGCACAGCCTCGCCGCGATGCTCGACGAGAACGGCGTTCTGACGGCGGAGGCGGAGCGGGCGGCAGGTGTCTCCAATGAGCAACTGCGCGAGCTCTACCGTATGATGGTCATCTGCCGGCGACTCGACCAGGAAGGGCTGAACCTCCAACGTCAGGGCGAGCTTGGCCTCTGGGGGCCCTACGCTGGACACGAAGCGGCGCAGGTGGGCGCCGCGCTAGCGATGGCCCCCACCGACTGGATCTTCCCCTACTACCGCGACTTCGCGATGGCCGTCTGTCGTGGCATAGACCCCGGCGGCATCCTTGGCGTATTCCGGGGGCTGGCGCACGGCTCGTGGAACCCCTACGAGCATCGCTTCGCGCCGTTCATCATCCCTGTCGGCACACAGATTCCGCACGCCGTCGGCTTCGCGATGGGCTGCGCGCTGGATAACGAGGAGACGTCCGTACTTGTCGGCTTCGGTGAGGGCGCGACCTCGACCGGCGACTGGCACGAGGCGATGAACTTCGCCAGCGTCTTCCATGCGCCCGTCGTCTTTCTTTGTGAGAACAACCAGTGGGCCATCTCGGTGCCCATGCGCCAGCAGGTGGGCGGCCGCATCGCCGATCGCGCGGCGGGATACGGGTTCCCTGGCGTCCGCGTGGACGGCACCGACGTACTCTCGGTCTACACTATCGTGCGCGAGGCGGCCAATCGAGCGCGGCGCGGCGAAGGGCCGGCGCTCATCGAGGCGCTGAGCTATCGCATGCAGCCACATACCACCTCGGATGATCCCACGCGCTACCGGACGGACGCGGACGTCGAGCCGTGGCGTCAGCGCGATCCGATCACCCGCTGCGCCGAGCGACTGCGCGCCCGCGACGCCTATGACGACGACCTCGCGCGAGCAGCCACTGAGGAAGGAGACGAGCGCGCCGCCGCCATGCGCCGGGCCGTCACGAGCGCGCCGGTTCCGCATCCGGGCGTCGTCTTCGATCTCGTCTACGCCAACCCACCGGAGGCGCTGCTGCGCGAGAAGGCCGAGTTTGTGGCGGCGCTGGAGACGGAGGGCGACGCATGACCACCGTTACGATGGGCAAGGCGCTCAATCTCGCCCTCCATGACAGTCTGGAGCGCGACGACCGCGTGCTGATCTTCGGCGAGGACGTGGGCAAGCTTGGGGGCGTGTTCCGTGTCACCGATGGGCTGCAAGACGAGTTCGGGCAGCGGCGCGTCTTCGATACGCCGCTCGCGGAGGCAACCATCGCGGCGGCCGCGCTTGGCCTGGCGATGAAGGGCTTCCGGCCGGTCGCGGAGATGCAATTCGACGCCTTCTCATATCCCAGTTTCCAGCAGGTGACGAGCAATATCGCCAAATACCACACCCGCACGCTGGGCGCGGTCAACATGCAGCTCGTCATCCGCATCCCGTATGGCGGGAACATTGGCGCCATCGAGCAGCACTCCGAGAGTCCAGAGACGTACTATGCGCACACCGCCGGCCTCAAGGTGGTGACGCCCGCGACGCCCGCCGACGCCTACGCGATGCTCTGCGCCGCCATCGCTGACCCCGATCCCGTCATCTTTCTGGAACCCAAGGCGCGCTACTGGATGCGCCAGGACGTTGACCTACCAATGGCCCCGGCGGAGCTTCACCGGGCGCGTGTCGCCAGAGAGGGCGCGGACGCGACCATCGTGGCCTACGGTCCAACGGTGCAGACGGCGCTGGCTGCGGCGGAGACGGCGCAGGGCGAGGGAATCTCGCTCGAAGTGATTGACCTGCGCAGCCTGTCACCGTTGGATATGGACACCATCGCCGCGTCCGTGCGAAAGACGAAGCGCGCCGTCGTCGTCCACGAGGCGCCGGTCTTTATGGGCATGGGCGCGGAGATCGCCGCCCGACTGATGCACGATCTCTTCGATGTGCTGGCCGCGCCGGTCGAGCGGGTCGGCAACGCCACGGTGCCGTATCCGCCGTCGCGCGTGGAGAAGTTGTTCCTGCCGGATGCCGACCGCATCCTGGAGGCCGTAGATAGAACGCGGGAGTACTAGGCGCATGAGCCAGTTCTTGCTGCCCGATCTGGGCGAAGGTCTCGAAGAGGCGCAGGTGGTGCAGTGGTTGGTCCAGGTGGGCGACGCCGTCACGCTCAATCAGCCGATCTGCCAGGTGGAGACGGCCAAGGCGCTTGTGGATATTCCCTCGCCCTTCGCGGGAACCGTCACCGCGCTGCACGCGCAGCCCGGCGACACTGTGCCCGTCGGCACGCCGCTGCTGACAATCGCGGACGCAGCCGCCACGTCAGGGAACGGCTCGGCGGAGGATGGCGGGCATGGGCCGGTGCTGGTGGGCTACGGGACGGAAGGGCCGGCGCAGAGCTTCACGCGCCGGCGCCGGGGGAGCGCGCCCGCCGCCCAGGCTCCCACAACCCCGCGGCCCGCGCTGAATCCAATAAACATCATGCCGCTGAGTCCAGCCGCGACGCCAGAGCCGGCCGCCAGCCCGCTCGTGCGCAAGATGGCGAAGGATCGCGGCATTGATCTGCGGGCGATCAAGGGAACCGGACCAGGCGGCCGCATCCGTGTGGAGGATCTCGATCAGGCGGCGACGAACGCCCCCGTAATGGCCGCAGCCACACCCACCACGCTCGCGCCCGATGAGGAGCGCATCAGCACGGTTGGGCTGCGCAAGGCGATCGCGGCGCGCATGGTGAAGGCCGCGACCACCATCCCGCACTTCACCGAGTACAGTCTCTTCGACGCGACCGCGCTGGTGGCCCTGCGCCAGCGCCTCAAGGGCGATCCGACCTATGCGGAGCAGAAGCTGACGTATCTGCCGTTCTTCGCGCGGGCGCTCGCGCTCGCCGTCCAGGCGTATCCTGTGATGAACTCGCGCTGGGATGAGGAAGGGAACGCCATCATCATCAAGCATAGTCTGCACCTGGGGATCGCGACGGACACGCCACGCGGGTTGCTGGTTCCCGTCATCCACAACGCGCACGAGCTTGATCTGGCGCGGCTCGCCGGGGAGGCGGTCCGGCTGATTGGCCTGGCGCGCGACGGCAAGCTGGACGCGAAGTCGCTCTCCGGTAGCACGATCACGCTCACCAACGTCGGCGCGAGCGGTCCGGTGGACACGGGGGCGCCGGTCATCAATCCGCCGGAGGCTTGCGTGGTCGGATTCGGGGCGCTCAAGGCGCGGGCGCTGGTGGTGGGGGATGAGGTACGGGCGCGGCCAAGCTGCTGGATCTCGATCTCCTGCGATCATCGCATCGTGGACGGGGCGACGGCGGCGCAGTTCATGGGCGCGCTCGTCGCGGCCCTGGAGCAGCCGGAGGGGCTGGTGTAGGCGAGCGCGGCGTCACCTGGCCGGAGCGAGTAGCGGGGAGATGGCGGTGGCAAGCGTGGTCTGGCTCGTCTCGCCAGTGGCGACATAGCGCACGACGCCTGAACCGTCGAGCAGGACGACTCCGGGATAGTATTGGACGCCGTAGAGACGCGCGACATTGCCGCTAGTGTCGAGCAGCACGGGCGCGGTGACGCCCAGCCGTTGCATGTAGGCGTTCGTGACGCTGGCTCCCTCCGCGGGCGAGTCGAGATAGACCACGTCAAGCCCGCGAGCGGCGTCGCGCGTCTGGAGGTCAAGCATGCTCTGCGTCGCGGTGGCGCAGTGGGGGCATAGGCTGTAGGTGAAGACGAGCAGAAGCGGATGGCCGGTCCGCGCGGGCAGGCGAACCAGATGGGGCAGCCGCGCTCCATCGGCCTCGGCCGGCAGCGCGAAGGTCGGGGCGGGCTGGCCGACGAGCGAGCGGGCATGCGTTGTGGGCGCGCTCAGGCGGACGGCGGCGGTGAGCAGCAGGGCGAGGACCGCCAGCCCCACAAGCGCGCGACGCAGGATGCTGGAGAGATCGCGTTGCGGCGCTGATGAGGGGATCTGACGCACTCGGTAACTCCTGGTATCGTCAAGGTCAAAAGGCCCCTTCGTTCCCTGCTCCGCCGCGCTTGACGGGCGAGACACCCAATGAGTATACTGCATGCGTCCCGCGAATGCGCAAGCCGGCGTGGCGGAACGGTATACGCGGCAGTCTCAAAAACTGCTGCCCGACAGGGCTTGTGGGTTCGAATCCCACCGCCGGCACCCCTCTCATGTCCCTCGCTTGTGAATGCGCTTGCGGTGTATGGGCTCAAAGAGATATTTCATCACCCGTTTAAGAA
>DATEGV010000386.1:0-11199 GCA_035279925.1 Ktedonobacterales bacterium
GGCTGATACCCCAGCGCGCGGTTGATGGCCAGCATCGGCGCGTTCTGCGAGTCATTGTTCGTGCGGATCATCGCCGCGTCTCGCGCCCGCGCCGCGCGAATCGCCAGCACCTTCAGCGCCGTGGCGATCCCTCGCCCCCGATACGCCGGCAGCACACCTGTAATACCGTTGTACATCGAGCGGTTGGCGGGGTAGTCCAGTACACCAGCCAGGCCGATCCACGTGTCGCCGTCCGCCGCGACCAATTGCGTCTCCGGGCGATAGTGCGCGGGATCGCAGACCTCGCGGAGAAAGATCTCGAAGGGGCGCGTCGCGGACTCCGAGCCGCCGGGAATGTCGCGCGCGATCACTCGCTCGACCTCATACAGACGGCGGCGCGCGTCCAGCGTGTCGCCGAGGTCCGCCAGCGAGAAGAAGCGGACGCCGGCGGCGCGGACGGCGTCGAGCGCGGAGACGAACTGCCGCTCGTCGAAGGTTGCGAGATCGAGGACGGACTCGAAGATGTGGCGATCAATCTGATAGCCGTGCCGCGCGGCAAAGGGCAATCCCTCCGGCATGGATTCGCGCGCCTCACCCCGAAACGTCGCGCCGCCACGCTCCCGCGCCCAGGCCATCACTTCCCCATGGAGCAGCGAGCCGACTCCCTGGCGACGCACCTCAGGGTCCACGACAACATGCCCCCAGAAGAGGCCAGGCTCCATCCAATCATCGCGCAGCATGTGGCCGTAGCCGATCACCGCTCCGGCGTCGGACGTAGCGACCAGCCGCGTGACCTCGCGGCTTCCACTCGATCCGCGAATACGCTCACGCACCTGCGCGACGGTAGCTGGCTCCGGATAGTCGCGGTTGATGAGATCGGCGACCGCTGAAGCGTCGGCCTCCGTGGCGGGACGGATGGTGAACACGGGAACGCTCCTTTGCGAGGCGGCGGACCGGGCGTGGATCATCCAATTCCGCTCGCCTGCCCACCGCATCGTCCAGGAAGCAGTCTACGCCTCACGCGGCGGCGTGAGGGTCAGATTTCTGCCCACCTACGACGGCGCTCGCTCTCTGGCGCCCCTTTCCCGCTGGCGGGAAGGGGGTCGGGGGGTTAGGCTCTACCTACCCTTCGACGATGCGGTAGACGCTCGTGAGCTTCGCCGTCTTCTCCAGCGTCGCGCCGACTCCGCAGTAGCGCGTCTCCGAGAGCTCGATGGCGCGCTGAACCGCCAGTTCACTCACCTCATGGCCCGTGATGATATGCTCGACCGTGATCGCGAGGAACACCTGGGGATACTCGTCGGCGCGGACCCCATGCACGCGAATCTCGTAGCCGCTCACCTGCTGCCGCTTCTTGCGCAGGATGCTGATGACATCCATGCCCGTGCAGCCGGCCAACCCCATCAGCAGCAGTTCCATCGGCGTCGCCGCCGTGTTTTCGCCGCCGTCAGCCGCGCTGACATCCAGCGCGATCGTATGCCCGGAGCCGGAGGTCACATCAAAGCGCATCGGCCCCACAAACACTGCCCGCGCGTCATTCTCTTTCGCCATGCCGCCTGCCTCCCATCGTACGCGCATCCTCAGCCGCTCGACCAAGACTGTACGACCCGCCGCGGTCCACGTCAACGAGAGCGCGCCGTGCCCTCCGCATGAAACTCTTATATTCTCAGCGTGCCTCTGTGACCCCCGTGTCCTTCCGCCCACCGCCGGCCCAGTTGCCGCGCCGCGCGCATCGGCGCTATGCTCGACTGTGCAGACGCCTCAGCCAGTCCGCCTCAGCGCCGAGGGAGGAGTTCATTTCCATATGGCCACCATCGAAAGCCGCATTGACCGCTCAAGCTCCGCCTACCAGGAGAACCACGCCTACTTTGAAGGGCTGATCGCCGAGCTCCGCGAGCGTATCGCCCTTGTCAAACAAGGGGGTGGCGAAGACGCCATCGCGAAGCACCGTTCGCGCGATAAGCTGCTGGCCCGCGAGCGCATCGAGCAACTCTGCGACCCCGATACGCCCTTTCTGGAGTTCAATCCCCTGGCGGCCTGGGGCATGTACAAGGGGGACGCGCCCTCCGCGGGCATCGTGACGGGCATCGGCGTCATCGAGGGGCAGGAGTGCGTCATCGTCGCCAACGACGCCACCGTCAAGGGCGGCACGTACTACCCCATCACCGTCAAGAAGCATCTGCGCGCGCAGGAGATCGCCGAACAGAACGAGCTGCCCTGCGTCTATCTGGTGGACTCCGGCGGCGCGTTCCTGCCGCTGCAAGCGGACGTGTTCCCAGATCGCGAGCATTTCGGGCGCATCTTCTACAATCAGGCGCAGATGTCCGCCAAGCGCATCCCGCAGATCGCCGCCGTGATGGGGTCATGCACCGCCGGCGGCGCGTACATCCCCGCGATGAGCGACGAGTCGGTGATCGTGCGCGGCAACGGCACAATCTTCCTGGCGGGTCCACCGCTGGTGAAGGCCGCCACCGGCGAGGAGGTGACGGCGGAGGAGCTGGGCGGCGCGGAGGTGCATACGCGCACGTCAGGTGTGAGCGACCACTACGCCGTCAATGATCCGCATGCGCTGGCCATCGTGCGATCCATCGTGTCGAATCTCAACCGCGAGAAGACATATCCCTGGCAGGTGGCGCCGCCGGAGCCGCCGAAGGCCGACCCGCGCGACCTCTATGGCATCCTTCCGCGCGATACGCGCAAGAGCTTCGACGTGCGCGAGATCATCGCGCGACTGGTGGACGGCAGCCGCTTCCATGAGTTCAAGGCGCTCTATGGGACGACGCTGGTCTGCGGGTTCGCGCGGCTGATGGGCTATCCCGTCGGGATCATCGCCAACAACGGCATCCTCTTCTCAGAGAGCGCGCTCAAGGCGACGCACTTCATCGAGCTCTGCTGCCAGCGCAAGACGCCGCTGATCTTTCTGCAAAACATCACCGGCTTCATGGTCGGCAAGCAGTACGAGAACGGCGGCATCGCCAAGGACGGCGCGAAGATGGTGATGGCCGTCGCCAACGCCAGCGTGCCCAAGTTTACGGTCATCATCGGCGGCAGCTTCGGCGCGGGCAACTATGGCATGTGCGGCCGGGCGTATTCCCCGCGCCAGCTCTGGATGTGGCCGAACGCGCGCATCTCCGTGATGGGCGGCGAACAGGCGGCGAACACGCTGCTGACGGTGCGCATGGACGGGCAGGCGGCGCGGGGCAAGACGATGTCGCCAGAGGAGCAGGAGCAGTTCAAGGCGCCAATTCTGGCGAAGTATGAGGAGGAGGGCAACCCCTACTACAGCACGGCCCGACTCTGGGATGACGGTATCATTGACCCGCTGGAGACGCGCTCCGTCCTGGGCCTGGGCATCGCCGCCGCACTCAACGCGCCCATCCCGCTGACGCGCTTCGGCGTGTTCCGCATGTGAGGCGAGGGACGGGTAACACAGAGTCACACAGAGTCACACAGAGGTGTAAAGAGTTAGACGGAGCAAAACTCGTTGATGAAAGCTGCTCTCGGCCATGTATGGCCGCGAGGACTCTTCAGAACTTGAATTTGCTGTTGTCGCCGGTCGCTCGTGTCATGCTCGCCCACGACCTCGCCTTGCCCCGTGAGCCTCTCCGCGCCGCCGACGTAGTCATACGTAATGGACAGTTGTGCGGATGACGCGAGCGGTCGTGATGGGACGGCGGGGGAATCGGGCCATGATCGAGGACACGCCGGCGCAGCCGAACACACCGCCGCCGGTGCCGCCACCGATGGCCACACCGCGCCCGCGACTCGACGGCTGGCGTCTCGGCCGTCTGCTGCTGACGTTGGGCGGTGTGCTCGCGCTCCTCGCCGTCTACGCGCCCTGGCAGCGCGTAACGTATTTCGACCGCCTCGCGCCGGGAAACCAGCAGACGCAGGATCTCGCGTACACGACGATCCTCACGAGCGTCGTGCATCCGGGGGAGTTCTTCTTTCGCGTCACCGCGCGCGGGTCGCTGTTTGGCGAACTGACACCAGCGCTGATCAATACCATTCTTCCGCTGCTTGGTCCGCTCCTCGCGCTGCTTCTCTGGGTGCGCCTGCCACGCTGGCTGAGCAGAGCGGCGCTCATTGTCTCCGCGCTCACGCTTGTCGCTGTAGGCGTCGTTGCGGTCGAGTACCTGCGCGCCACCCTGGCGATTCAAGACAACGCGCTCCAGGCGTTTGCTGATTCCACACGCATTGGACACCTGCGGATTCTCCAGGGGCCGTTCTACCTGCAACATTCAACCGCCTTAGCCTGGGGGTATTATCTGTTGCTGGGGGCGATTCTCACGTGGGTGGCGGGATTGATCCTCATCGTCATCGCGCCGCGAAGGAGACGGATGCACCCAGATGCTCCCGCCACTGGCGATGACCCTCGGCGGCCGTCCATGCGCGACCGACGCCTCGTGGCCGCGCTCCTCACGCTCGGTGTCGTGTTGTGGGTTCTCGGAACCAATTACCTACCCTGGGTAGCGTTTCGCTGCCCATCAGAGCGGACGAGCGCCACCCACTATATCTGCGACTCCGGGAAAAGCCTCGGCGCCGAAGTCTATGTGTTGCTTGCTCACTACCCCATACCATTGCCAAACTTGGCGGCGCGCCTGATCTCGCCATCGCCGGTGGATGTCGCCTACACCGTAGTGTTCGGCTCGCTCCTCCCCTTTACCTTCATTCTGCTCGCGGGTATTGGGGCGGCGGCGTACGTGGCTGCGCATTCGCCGAGCCGGCGCGGCATGTGGGGCTACTGGACGTACTTCGGCTTCGTCGCGCTCGTCACGGCCATCGTGTTCGCGCGGACCCGCACCATGTATGCGGACATCACAAACGGAGCGGACAGCCTGGGGCTCGGCGTCCTGGTGACGATCATCGGGTTCCTGCTCATTGGCGCGGCGATCCTGCTGCTTCAGCGACCTGGCCTCATGCGGAGAGCGGAAAGCTCACCGGATTGACCGCTGATTAGCCCGGGAACTGCGCCGGGATGCCGTGCATGCCCAGGGTGAGCGAGAGCTCGCCGCCGTGATGCAGGTCATGCTCCATCACATGCCAGACGATCCACGCGCGCGACAGGTGAACGATCTCGCCATCCCAGTCGTCGTCGAACAGCTTGCGCATGTCGTCGTCGCTCCAGCGGGCCAGGCAATCAGACATGAAACGCCAGGTGTCGTCGAGGCCCTGTACGAGTTGGGCGGCGGTGTGGCCCGGCGCGTTCCAGTCGGTGGTCGCGCTCCCATACGCGCTGGCGTCCTCGCCCAGGGTATAGTTGAACCAGCCGGCGCGGCACCCGATGATGTGCGCGGCGTTCTCGCCGACCGAGCGCAGACCCGGCGCGGCGCGCAGCGTCAATTGTTCGGCGGTGAGTGGCGCGAGCGACGCTTTCATACGCTCCTGGTAGTTCTTCCACTCGGCGAAAAACGTCGTGAGCGTGAAGTTTTCCTCAGCCATGTGCTCATCTCCTGGAACTCAACCCTGTCGCGCGACACCGCGCACATCCTGGCGCCACACACGTCGCTCCCAAGGAGGGATGACAAGGCGCACTCCTCAAGTTCCCTCGCTCGTGTAGGAAAGTGGAAGCGAGGAAGCGAGGTCCACGCGCAACCGTCGCGGGAACGCGCCGTGGGAGCCGCGAGGCGCCAACCGCGCTCCTATGCCTTCGCGATCTGCGCCTGAACGACGATGTTGTTGACGACGCCACGGACGCCGGGAATCTTGCTGGCGATGTCTTCGGCCTGGTAGCGCGTCTTCGAGTCAGCGACAACGCCATCCAGGATGATGAGCGCATGCTCGCTGAGCACCTGGAGATTGTCCAGGCCCTTCGCGGCCAGCGCGTCCTCGACGTTCGGCTTGAGGTCCTCGATGTAGAGCAGGTGGTCGGCGACCTCCACGACGCCCGGCGTCGCCAGCAGCGCGGCGCGCACCTGATCGCCCACGTCGCGCAGGTCCACGCGGCCATGCATGGAGACGCGCCCCGCCTCGACCTCCAGGGAGATGCCGTGTTTGGCGACATTGCCATACGAGTAGAACCGCGCCGTGGAGAGCACGGTCTGGTCCAGCGCGCGTCTGGCGGCGGGCAGAATCCGCGCGTCGGCGAGGAAGAGGGGCATGTTGGCGTATTCGGCCGGCGTAATACGTAGGTCCAGCGCGGCCACCGCGCGGTCGCCATGCTCGATGTACTCACCAAGCACGATGGCGTCGGCGGGAACGACCACCGGGCGGCGCGAAAGGCTAGCTCCGGAGCCGGCCATCGCCCGGACGACGAGGTGTGTGGCGAATTCGACGCCCTTCGCATCGAGGTTGACCACGCGCACGCCCAGAAGCTGCACATCCGCCTTGGTGCGCTTGCCGTCTTGCAGCAGCCCCAGCGCGGTGTTGCGATTGAGCACGAAGGCGGGATCCGCGCTCGTCACCGGCGCCACCAGCGATTCGACATACTCCGCGCGCCACCCCGCCGCGTCGGCATACAGACGAACCGCGGCGCACACCTTGTTGTCTGGCCCTTCCAGCGGTTTCGTGAGCGGCGGCCAATCCGGGACATCCTCTTGTCCGCGCGGCTTGCGGAGGTAGAAGTAGCGCACGGGGCCGGTGGCGGTGTGCATGATAACTCCTTTGTGCGGGTCGCTGTTTGCAGGCTTCGACAGGAAATTATATCGCGCCCCGCCGGTATGACGCCAGAATCAGGCTAGGGTTTGCGCGCGACCAGAGTGATCCAGGCGGGCCGACCGGGACCGCGCTCGTCAGGCGTGACGGTGACATCCGCCACGGTGAGCCCGGCGCCCTCCAGCAGCGCACGCGCCTGCTCCTCGGTGTAGTACGCGAAGAAGCGCGGGGTGTTGACCTCCGTGAACGGGTACGGCTCGTACCGCTCCGTCTCGCCGCCATCCGCCTGCTTGAGCATGACGACCAGCGGGGCGCCGGCCCGTGAGACGCGGGCCAGTTCCGCAACGGCGCGCGGGGCCACCTTGTGCGGTAGGTGCAACAGTGAGGCGGAGCACCAGACGCCGCGCACGCTCGCGTCGGGCAGCTCCAGTCGGCGCATGTCCATCAGCGCGTACCGTACGGAGCCTCTGCGCAGCCGCCGGGGGGTGTTCTCACCCGCCGCGTCCAGCATGCCCTGTGAGATGTCGCAGGCGAGCACCGGCAGATCGTACTCCGCCAGCGCCCGCGCGTCCCGGCCCGACCCGCAGCCGGCGTCCAGCACAGGCACGAGCACCAGGTACTCCGCGAGCGTAGCGTCGTCGCCGGGGCGGCCAAGCTCCGGGAGCGGGCGGCGCTCCTCGTTCTCGCGCAGCAGCTCCACGAAATGTTCCATGCGCTCAGCCCAGTGGGAGCGCGTTGCGGCGTTGCGCTCGGCATAGTTGCGCGCGACCTGATCGTAGGTCGCGGTGGTGAGCTCGGTCGCCTGAAAAAAGCGGTGGTCGTCGGCCATGCGTTCATCCTCATGCGCCTCTGGCGCCTATGTGTCGCCCCAACTCTACCAGTATCCGCCGGTGTCGGCAAGTTTGTCCCACGCGCTTTCTCCTCGACGGCTTCGGTGGTACACTCTCAGCGACTCACCCAGCCAGGACGCCGTCTATCACAACGAGAGGTATCACGCCATGCCCACGCTCGCCTCCCTGACCATCCCGACCTGGCTCAACGACGCGATCCTCAACTATGGCTATTGGATCGTGTTCGCGGCCATCGCCATCGAGAGCCTGGGGATTCCGTTTCCCGGCGAGACGGCGCTGCTAGCTGGGGCGATCTACGCGGCGCAGACGCATCGGTTGAGCATCGCGCTCGTCATCGTCGCGGCGTCGGCGGGCGCGATCATGGGCGACAATATCGGCTTCCTGATCGGCCATTACGGCGGCCACGCGTTGCTCTTGCGGCTGACACGCACGCGGCTCGCCCGCGCGATCCATTTCGATGAAGCGAAAATCGGCTACGCGCAACGCTACTTTGACAAGTACGGCGACAAGACGGTATTCATCGGCCGCTTCTTCTCGCTGCTGCGCACGTGGGTGGCGTTCCTGGCAGGGACGAACCGCATGCGCTGGCCAAGCTTCCTCTTCTGGAACGCAACGGGCGGCATCGCCTGGGCCACCGTCTACGGCATCCTGGGCTACGCGCTGGGCCACAATCTGCCGTTGCTGGGCCGCGTGCTGAGCCTCCTGGGCGCGTTCGGCGTCGCGCTGGGAACACTGTGCGTGTTGGGAATCATCGCCTGGATCATTGTGCTGAAGCGGCGCGAGAGGCGCAAACTCGCGACGGTCACGCTGGCGACGAGTCAGGCTCCGGCGACAGTCGCAGCCGAGGAGCAGGCCATCGTCACGGAAAACTAGGGCGCCGGGTGCGTTATGTTCATGAGATGGTATTCAGCGAGGAAAGTAGGCAATCATGCTCGACAAGCGACTACAGGCTATCTTGCGTGATGTAGAACAGCTCACCCCGCGGGATCAACAGCAACTTGCCGATCACCTTGAGGAGTGGCTCAAGGACATTGAGTGGAGGCGGGTTCTCAACGACGCCAGCCCAGACGCAGTGTATGAGGAGGCCGTAGCTGAGATTCGCCAAGGCGTGACTAAACCTCTCCATGATGACGATTTCGCGGACGAGGCATGAATTCTCATACGACTTCGAGTTGGCGAAGATACGCGCCTGGAGGCTTGACAACCCATGATGACCGAACAGTTGCGTCAGGTGATCGAGCAGCTCGCCGCATTGCCGGAGGATGAGCAAAACGCATACGCCGAGCAACTTGCTATTGACCTTGCGGAACGTGACCGCGTCGCCGCACAACTGGCCGATCCGAATGCAACCGACTTAGAGGCGCTGTTGCGTCGCGCGGACGAGCAGTCGGCTCAGGGTAAGGTGTACGACCTCGACTCAATCCTGTGAAGTCTAAGATCACCGAGGACTTCCGGACGCTCTTCGCCGGACTCCCGACCGCCATCCAAAAACAAGCGCGTGCGGCATACCAGCTATTTAAAGAGAATCCCTCTCATCCAGGATTGCGCTTCCACAAGGTCACCGTAGGCAAGAGTGGCAGGGAGTTATATTCGGTGTCAATCGGCATCCATTACCGCGCGCTAGCGCAAGATCGCGGTGGCGCACTTGAGTGGTTCTGGATCGGACACCACTCGGTATACGACAAGCTCCTCGCCGGTCGGTAGAAAGCCTCGCCCTCCAAACGACACCTAGCGCCCGGTACGCGCTTCGCAAGCATGGTCCGTAACGGATGCGGTGTATCCAATGTGTTGGACCGACATGAAAGTGCGTGAAGGTTGCGCCATTATTGACTCACTCTACTCTTCGCTCACGATCTCCCCGCCGTGGAGAATGTCTGGGTCGGGTGTGTACTCCGGGTACTCGAGCTCCCAGATCGTGCCTGGCTCCTCGCGCGTCTCCCAGCGGCGCAGCGCGTCCAGCAGCACATGGCGCTGGAGCTCCGGCTGGTTGGGGCCGCCCAGACAATCGCCCAGCAGAAACTGTTTCGGGTGGATGGCGCGCGGCGGCCCCATCTCCGCGGACGCCTCCGGCTTGAGCGTGATGAGGACCGTCGGCAGGCCCAGCATCTCGATTTCGCGTTGAATCGCTACGACCGTGCGATGGCAGAGCGGTCAGCCGGCGGTCAGCAGCGCGGCGTCCGCGTTGGAGCGTTCGACGAGCCTGGCCATCTCCGGCGCGGCGCGCTCGTAGAGGTCGCGGATGCGCTGCGAGTAGCCCATGAAGCCGAGGTTGCGGCTACCGACGCCCGCGATCACCCCTTCGGCGGCCAGCTCGCGCAGACGATCAATCGGGAAGACGCAGTTGATATCCTGATCGGCATGGCGGTGGTCATAGTGCTCGTGCGTCACCATGAGCTGGTCCGCGCGTACGTCGCCGGGGATCTCGCGCCAGGAGTTGTCGCCGGCGGGGTCATACGGCTCCTGGTCGCGCAGATGCACACCCGCCGTACTGACGAGCGCGAAGACCGTCTCCCGCAGTTCGCGGCGGCGCGGGGTGTAGGGGATGCAGCGACGCGACATCGGCATGGGCGTTCTCCTGCCCAACCAGGGCGGCTCTGACACCCCCTTTCCTTGTGGGAGAGGGGGCCGGGGGGTGAGGTCCTCACCTACCCCAGCTTGCGAAGCACCTCGAAGAGGTCTTCGTTGTTGGGCACCTCGGCGGTCGGGCGATGGACGTGGATCCAGGCGATCTTGCCCTGTTTGTCCACGACGATCAGCGCGCGCTCGGCCATGCCGGCGGGATGGCGCACGCCGTAGAGATCCGCGACTTTGCCCTGGGGATAGAAGTCTGAGAGCAGGGGATAGGTAAGCCCCAACTCGCCGGCCCAGTGCTTGAGGGAGTGCATGGCGTCCATGCTGAGGCCGAGCACCTGCGTGTCATAGCTGTTGAAGCGCTCGAGTTCCGCCTGATAGGAGGGCATCTGCGCGGAACACGTGCCGCTGAAGGCAAAGGGGAAGAAGGCCAGCACGACGTTCTTCTGGCCGCGGAACTGGCTGAGGGTGTACTTCGCGCCGTCGGTGGCGGGGAGGGTGAAATCGGGCGCGTCGTCGCCGGCTTTGAGGGTTGGTGTGAGGGTCAGGCTCTCGTTGCTCATGGACATGCGTGCTCCTTCAGAGGTAGGACCGAAATCATCTCGCGCTGTAAAAACGGTGTCTCGGCGTGTGGCCACTGGACTGCTCTCATCCGACATACGCGGCGCGGATACAGCGGTGGCTTCCGATGGGGAATTGTAGGCGCGGGCGGTAAGCAGAGTCAAACGCGGAGACACGACACGGCTTGCCGCCGCCGACGCACGGCACGAATCGTGAAGTCCATACGCCGGGGATCCACCTTCCGCCGCGCGTCATCAATTCCCAGAGAAACGAATCGGCCCTATGGCAACCATGCCCTCCTCCAGCCAGCCGACATCGCGACGGTCGCGGACGCCGCGCCACCATGTCGTGCGCGCCACGTCAGGCATGCGACACGCGCTCAGCACGCTGTGGGAGTTCTGGCAGAAGGCCAACAACGATTGGATCTTCAACCTCGCGGCGATGTTGGCCTACAACTTCCTCGTCTCGATCATCCCCGTCGGGCTGCTGTTGCTTGCCATCGCCGGATACTTCGTCGGTGATATCCGGCCGGGCGGCGCCACGGGCCTCCAGCAAAGCATCGCGAGCGTGTTTCCGAATCAGCTTGGCGTCCCGCTCCTCAACGCCGTCGCTCAGCATCTGCGCAGTAGCGCGCCGGTCTTCT
>DATEGV010000387.1:0-3525 GCA_035279925.1 Ktedonobacterales bacterium
AGTGGATAAAGTGGAAAACTCGAAGTGGTCCAACGATGGAGCCGGCTTCGACCGCCGCTGAAAAGCGGTGGGAATACAGCGACAGCGCAGACGGAACCAGTAGGCCGCGAGGCGCGCGTACAGAGAGTCCGGGGATGGTGCGACCGGACGGCGCGCGGCGACCGAAGATCATTCCCGAGCAGCCACCCGAACTCCATGAGGACCAGGCGTGGCCGGAGCCCGACCGTTATCGTGCGGGAGGACATGGACACGTGTCCTCATAAAGAGATCGCCTGACTGGCGGCGCATTGTCGCCGGAGGGTCGTGGCGATCACGCAGGGTGGTACCGCGGGATGACTCTCGCCCCTCACAATCAGGGGCGGGAGTTTTTTTGTTGGGGCCGGCGCGGCTCCAGCGGCGACGGATGGAATAGGAGCGTGTGGCAGATGCAGGCGACACCAACCCGACTCCTCTACCATGAGGATAGTTATCTCAGCACATTCGATGCCCATGTGATCGCCGTCGAGGACCGCGCCGTCGCGTTGAATCAGACGGCTTTCTATCCCGGCGGAGGCGGCCAGATGGCCGATCACGGCGCGCTCGTCGTCGCGGGCCGGCGGCTGCCGCTGGCGAGCGTCGCCAAGCGGGACGATATCGTCTGGCACACGCTGGCTGAGGACGCCGGCGCAGCGCCCGCCGTCGGCGAGAAGGTCTCCGGCGAGGTTGACTGGACGTTCCGCTATCGCATGATGCGCACGCACACGGCGCTGCACATGCTCTGCGGCATCATCTTTAACGACTTCGGCGCGCAGGTGACGGGCGGTCAGATGTACTCGGACCGGGCGCGCATGGACTTTTCAACGGACACCTTCACGCAGGATTGGGTGCGCGACATCGAGCTGCGCGTCAATGAGGCGGTGCAAGCCAATCACGCGGTCAAGGTTTACACCCTGCCGCGTGAACAGGCGTTTGAGATTCCGGACCTGATCCGCACGAAGATCAACCTGCTGCCGCCCGACATTACCACCATACGCATCGTGGAGATCGTGGGGTTGGACCTGCAAGCCGATGGCGGCACGCACGTTCACAGCACGAGCGAGGTGAAGGGGATCAAGGTCGTCAAGACTGAGAACAAGGGCAAGCAGAACAAGCGCATGGAGATCGCGCTTGTGGACGAATAGGGACGCGGACCTCACCCCCTGCCCCCTCTCCCACGGGGAGAGGCGGGCCAGAGGCGCATTGAGCACGCGACGCCGCTACACGGCGGTGGGAAGGGATAGAGACTGATGGCGGAGACGAAGAAGACGACACGCGGGGCGACCAACGGCGCGAAGAAGGCCACCGCGCGACAGCAATCACAAAAGGCGGCAAACGGCGTGAAGCCTGCCGACAACGGCGCGGGTGGGGCGCTGTTCCAGCCGGCGCCGGCGCCGACGCGAGTGGATTACCCGCTGCTGGAGGACGCGACCCAACGCTGGTGGGACGAGCGCGGCATCCTCGAAAAGTATCTGCATCGCAACGACGCCTCGGAGAAGCGGTGGTCCTTCCTGGATGGACCAATCACCGCCAACAACCCAATGGGCGTGCATCACGCCTGGGGCCGCACCTACAAAGACCTCTACCAGCGCTTCAACACGATGCGCGGCTACAAGCAACGCTACCAGAATGGGTTTGACTGCCAGGGTCTCTGGGTCGAGGTCGAGGTCGAGAAAGAGCTCGGCTTCAAGAATAAGCGGCAGATCGAGGAGTACGGCATCGGCCTCTTTGTCGAGAAGTGCAAAGAGCGCGTGCTGCGCTTCGCCGAACGGATCACCGAGCAGTCGCTGCGTCTGGGCGAGTGGATGGACTGGCCGAACTCGTACTACACGATGTCTGACGAGAACAACTACACCATCTGGGGATTCCTCAAGAGGTGCTGGGAACGCGGCTGGATCTACAAAGGCACCGACGTGATGCCGTGGTGTCCACGCTGTGGCACGGGCATCTCCGACATGGAGATCAACGAGGGGCGCTGGGAGGTGACACACACCAGCGTTTATGCGCGCTTCCCGCTGGTGGGCCGCCCGCACGAGTATCTGCTGGTCTGGACGACGACGCCCTGGACGCTGCCGGCGAATGTCGCCTGCGCGGTGAATCCGGAGCTGATGTACGCCAAGGTCGAGCAGGACGGCGATTTCTACTACCTCTCCGACGATGTCGCGCCGAAGCTGGCGAAGCTGCGCGGCCACGAGCACGGGGAGGCGAAGGTCGTCGGGACGCTGCTCGGCGAGGCGATGCTCGGCTGGGAATACACCGGACCCTTCGATGAACTGCCCGCCTGGCGCGAGGCCGCCGCCGGGACGACCGCGAACGGCCAGCCCGCGCGGCACACCGTCGTCGCCTGGGAGGACGTGAGCGCGAGCGAAGGCACGGGCATCGTGCATATGGCGCCGGGCTGCGGGCGCGAGGACTTCGCCGTAACCAAGGGCGATGGTCTGCCGGTGTTGGCGCCGGTGGACGAGAACGGCGTGTATGTGGACGGCTATGACTGGCTGACGGGAATGCCGGTGAGCGATGTGGCGCGGCCGATCTTCGACAATCTGCGCCAGAAAGGGTATCTCTACCAGACGGAGTCGTACCGGCACGTCTACCCGCATTGCTGGCGCTGCAAGACGGAGCTGATCTTCCGGCTCGTGGACGAGTGGTTCATCGCGATGGGCCGGCTGGACGCGCCGGAGGACAATCTGCGCAAGCGGCTCGTCCGCATCGTCGAGGACCCCGCCATGACGTGGATCCCCGCGTTCGGGCGCGAGCGCGAGCTGGACTGGTTGCGCAACATGGAAGACTGGATGATCTCCAAGAAGCGCTACTGGGGCCTCGCGCTACCCATCTATGAATGCCCCAGGTGTGGAACATTCGAGGTACTCGGCGGCGAAGAGGAGTTGCGCGAGCGGGCAGTCGCCGGCTGGGAGGAGTTCGCCGGGCATACGCCGCACCGGCCGTGGGTGGACGCCGTCAAGATCGCATGCGCAACGTGCGGCGAGGTGGTTAGCCGCATCCTGGACGTTGGCAATCCCTGGCTGGATGCGGGTATCGTGCCGTTCTCGACCCTGCATTATCAGTCCAGGCCCGCCTACTGGGCCGAATGGTACCCGGCCGACTTCGTGACCGAGGGTTTCGCGGGCCAGTTCCGCAACTGGTTCTACGCGATCCTGGTGATGGCCGCCGGCCTGGAGGACAGCGCGCCGTTCAAGACCCTGTTGGGTTACGGCACGCTGCTGGATCAAGCCGGCGAGGAGTTTCATAAGAGCAAGGGCAACAGCATCCCGTTCGATGACGCGGCGTCCATCGTCGGCGCCGACACGATGCGCTGGCTTTACATGAACGCGACGCCGGAGCTGAATCTGCGCTATCCGCGCATCCCGACCGAGGAGCAGGCCGCCGAGGCCCGCGCCAAGGGCCTGCCGCCACGGCTCTCCGATCTGTGGATGCAGGCGCGCGCGCCGCTGGACAAGCTCTGGAACGTCTATTCGTTCTTCGTCACCTACGCCAACATTGATGGCTTCA
>DATEGV010000388.1:0-5071 GCA_035279925.1 Ktedonobacterales bacterium
GTCGAAGGGCCTGAGCGGACTGGCAATCGGCGCAGCGTCCTCTGAGCCGGAGTTCGTAGGCGTCCATCACAAAGCCGGCCCGCGCCGCCTCCTCGGCAACCCGCGCGAACGAATTTTCGGGAATGATCAGTGGCAGGGTCACGTCAATCACGCGCCCGCAGCCGGCGCAGACACAATGGTCGTGCCGTTCGATACGCGCGTCGTAGCGGCGGCCGAAGCTGTCGCGGGCGACCTCGACGGCCAGCCCACCGGCCACCAACCGTTCCAGCGCGCGATAGACGGTGGCCCGTCCGATGCGCGGCTGGCGCAGGCGAACCGTCTCATAGAGGTCGCTCGCGGTCGGGTGCCGGTCAGTGTCACGCAGCGCTTCGAGCACGAGCGTCTCGTTGTGGGGCTGGCGCGCGCGCGCGGGAGTATGCGCGATGGAGTACGATGTTGGTTGCATGAAGTCCGCTTCTCGATATGCGTGAGAATGATTCTCATTCTCACCGGGGAGAGTATACCACGTCGAGGCGCGTGCGGTGTACCCTACATGTTGCGGGACGCCGCTGGCGGGTCTCCGGCGGGACTCCGACCCAACAAAAACAGCGTCTTGACAAGCCACGACGCACATGTTATACAGTTGTATTAGTCAATTGACTAAGCCACACGGCTAAACGATGAGGGCGTATGACGGACGTGAGTGAGCGGCTCGCCACCGAAGAGCGGTTTCTCGACGCCGCCGAACGGCTGCTGATCAGGGTCGGCTACGCCAACATTAGCACCCGCCGGCTCGCGGAGGAGGCCGGCGCCAACCACGGACTGGTTCATTACTACTTCGGCTCGATGGAGCAGCTCTTGATCCGCGTGCTGGAGCGCTTTACTGAGCGATTGATCGCCCGGCAGCGGGCGATGTACGCGGCGGATGCGCCATTCATCGAGAAGTGGCGCCAGGCGATGTCCTTTCTGGATGAAGACCTCGATAGCGGCTACGAGAAGATCTGGTTCGAGTTGCAGGCGCTGGCGTGGAATCGGCCTGAACTGCAAGGGCGGTTGATTCGGGTGCGGCGTCAATGGACCGAGGTATTGATCGAGGCGTTCCAGCGCGGCTGCGACGAATACGAGTTGGATACTAACCGCTTTCCGGTGGAGGCGTTGGCCGCTCTGGCGGGAACGTTCAATGAGGGGATCATCCTCAATCGGCTCAGCGGGGTGCATGAGGGGCATGCTGCCCTCCTGGAGATGGTTGATCGCTGGCTCGTGAGCTTGGAGGAAGCGAAAGCTTCTAGGAGGCGCGACCATGAGAGCCCGGTACCCTGATCTCGAAGGTTTTGTCGAGCGCGACGGCGTGCGTATTTTCTATGAAGTGTTCGGCGAAGGCGAGCCGACGGTGCTTCTGCTGCCGACGTGGTCCATCATCCACTCGCGCTTCTGGAAAGCGCAGATCCCCTACCTTGCGCGCCACTGCCGCGTCATTACCTTTGACGGGCGCGGCAACGGCCGCTCCAGCCGCCCGAGCGATCCATCAGCCTATGCCCCTGGCGAGTTCGTACGGGATGCTCTCGACGTGATGGATGCGACCAACACGCAGCGGGCGGCGCTGGTTTCGCTCTCCATGGGCGCGCAGTGGGCGCTCATGCTCGCGGCCGACCATTCCGAGCGCGTCGCCGGCGCAGTCTTCATCGGGCCGTCGATCCCCCTGCCTCCGTACCATGCGTCCCGCGCGCTCTTTGCCTTTGACGATGTGCTCGAGACGGACAAAGGTTGGGCCAAGTACAACCGGCGCTACTGGCTCAAAGACTTTCGCGGCTTCCTGGAGTTCTTCTTTTCGCAGTGCGTCTCTGAGCCACACTCGACTAAGCAGATTGAGGACTGCGTCGGGTGGGGACTGGAGACGACGCCGCAGACGCTGCTGGCGATTGAAGATACACCCGCGAAACGTGCGCTCCTCATACAGTCTGAACGTGAGCAGTGGGCGACCGACCTGGCGAGACGTGTGCGCTGCCCAGTGCTGGTGATCCACGGCGACCAGGATGCGATCACGCCACACGCTCGCGGCGCCGCCCTTGCCGAACTCACCGGCGGTACGCTGGTGACACTGGAAGGCAGCGGGCACATCCCTCTCGCGCGCGATCCGGTGAAGGTGAACCTACTGCTCAAGGACTTCGTCAAGCCCGAGCCGCCGCGCAGCTTGACGTGGACACGCGGACGCAACCGGCGCAGACGCGCCCTTTACATCTCCTCGCCAATTGGCTTGGGCCACGCTCAGCGCGATGTCGCCATCGCCGACGAGCTGCGCAAGCTGCATCCCGACCTGGAGATTGACTGGCTGGCGCAGCATCCCGTGACGCAGGTGTTGGAGGCGCGCGGGGAGCGCATTCACCCGGCGAGCGCGCTGCTGGCGAGCGAGGCGCGCCACATCGAATCCGAGTCCGCCGAGCACGACCTGCACTGCTTCCAGGCGCTGCGGCGGATGGACGAGATTCTCGTCGCCAACTACATGCTCTTCCACGACGTGGTGAACGACACGCCGTACGACCTCTGGATTGGCGACGAGGCGTGGGAGATTGACCACTTCCTCCACGAGAATCCAGAGGAGAAGCGCGCCGCTTACGTCTGGCTCACGGACTTCGTGGGCTACCTGCCGATGGCGGACGGCGGGGGGCGCGAGGCATACGTGACCGCCGACTACAACGAGGAGATGATCGAGCACATCGAGCGCTTCCCCCGGCTGCGCGACCGGGCGATCTTCGTCGGTAACCCGGACGACATCGTGCCCGACACCTTCGGCCAGGACCTGCCCGCTATCCGCCCGTGGACGGAGCGTCACTACGACTTCAGCGGCTACATCACTGGTTTCGACCCACGCGCATTCGCCGACCGCGAGCGTCTGCGCGCCGAGCTAGGCTATCGGCCGGACGAGCAGGTCTGTATCGTCACCGTTGGCGGCTCAGGCGTCGGCGGGCATCTGCTACGTCGCGTCATTGCCGCCTTTCCGGAGGCGAAGCGCCGGGTCCCCGCGCTGCGCATGATCGTCGTCACGGGGCCGCGCATAGACCCAGCCTCACTCCCCAGCGCCGAGGGGATGGAGGTGCGCGCCTATGTGCATGAGCTCTACCGCCATCTCGCCGCCTGTGACCTTGCCGTGGTGCAAGGCGGCTTGACGACCTGTATGGAGTTGACGGCGAACAAGCGTCCGTTTTTGTATTTCCCCCTGCGTCATCACTTCGAGCAGAATTTCCACGTGCGCTATCGCTTGGAGCGCTACGGAGCCGGCCGCCGCATGGATTACGACCTGGCGACTCCAGAGGTGATTGCCGCGGCGATCGCCGAGGAGCTTGGCCGACCGGTTCACTATCGCGACGTCGAGAGCGACGGGGCGGCGCGTGCGGCCGCGCGCATCGCACAGCTTATTTGAGCGTCCTTGTAGAGCCGAACTCAGCCACATGCGCATGTGGCCCACCCACGCGCATGCTACGCAGGCGCGTCTAGGCGCCCGCCGGCGCACAATCACTGTTCCCCAATGTACAGCAACCGAGCGGACGCGACGAATGTCGTCGCGCCGGAGATCCCTTGTCGTTTTTTCGCCGCGATCCGCCGAAGATCGCGCCACACCTACACGAGAGGACAGAACCGTGAACACAGCAACTACCAAAGTCGGAGCCAAAGCCGAGGCTTACGTTCCCACGCAGTTCGACGCGGCGAAGGCTGAGCAGTTCGTCGGGAAGGTGATAGTGGACTGCGCCGCGACGGTGAGCGTCACCAACGCGGTCATCGGCGACCAGCTTGGGCTGTATCGCGCGCTAGCGGGGGCTGGCCCGCTCACGTCAGCGGAGCTCGCCGCGCGCACGAACACCAACGAACGCTACGTGCGCGAATGGCTCATCAACCAGGCCGCCGGTGGATATCTCGACTACGACGCCCAAGCGCAGGGCTACATCCTGCCTGACGAGCGGGCCGTCGCGCTTCTGGATGGGGAGAGCCCCTTTCACGTCGGCGGCGCGCTGATGATCGCGCTGGCGATGACGAAGGCCGAGCCGCGCATCAAGGAGAACTTCCGCACCGGCGCGGGGATGGGCTGGGGTGAGCACGACCCCTACATGTTTGAGGGGTGCGAGCGCCTGTTCCGTCCAGGCTACCTGGCCAACCTCACCCAGAGCTGGATTCCGGCGCTGGACGGCGTACAGGAGAAGTTGGAGCGCGGCGCGAAGGTGGCTGACGTTGGCTGCGGGCATGGCGCTTCTACGCTCATCCTTGCCAAGGCGTACCCCAATTCGCGCTTCTACGGCTTCGACGCGCACCCTGCCTCCATCGAGCGCGCGCGCGCGCTGGCCGAGGAGGCGGGTCTCGCCAACCGCGTCACCTTCGCGGTGGCCAGTAGCAGGGAGTATCCGGGCGCCGGCTATGATCTGGTCACCTACTTCGACTGCCTCCACGATATGGGCGATCCCGCCGAAAGCATTCGCCACACGCGCGACGCGCTGGCCCCCGATGGGACCGTCATGCTGGTCGAGCCGGCGGCCGGAGCGCACGTGGAGGAGAACTTCAACCCGGTTGGCCAGTTCTACTCGGGCGCGTCAGTGCTGGTCTGCACACCAAGCGCGCTCTCGACTGGTTCCGAGGCGCTGGGAACCGTAGCAACCGACGACGCGCTTGCCGCAGTGGTTCGCAAGGGCGGCCTGAGCCGTTTCCGGCGTGCGTTCGATGCGCCGATCAACAGGATCTTCGAGGCGCGCATCTAGCGCACGTACGCACAGGAAGCGCACGGAGTGGCTGGGCGGTGTGGCGCGACCCCCACACCCTCCTGTCCCTCCGCGCGAGAGTCGATGGGTTCCGCCCGTCCGGCGAAAACCTACCGTGGCTCGTGATCTACCCCATAGAAGCGGTAGAACGCATCTATCGGCGCGTCGGTGAGCAGGTTCTGGTAGGGGAAACAGGCGGCGTAATCGTCGGCGTCGCGCAGGTCGGCCAGTCGCGCGAGAAACGTGGCGGCGACCTCCTCATTGATGCGGTTGCCGTGGCGTAGAAACTGGCCCCAGAGGCCGCGCGCGATGAGGTGCGGGTGGTCCGCGCGGGCGGAGTCGCCGTACTC
>DATEGV010000389.1:0-2470 GCA_035279925.1 Ktedonobacterales bacterium
CGTCGGCGAAGCGGCTCTGGCTCCCCCTCTCCTGTGGGAGAGGGGGCCGGGGGGTGAGGTTGCCTGGGTCACGACGGCGTGAGGGACGCCATGTCAAGCGGGTGAGTGTGGGAGGGTCACATTGACTGATCTCGCCATTCAGACATCCGGGCTGCGCAAGGAGTTCGGCGCGAAGGTCGCCGTGGCCGATCTCACGCTCGAGGTGCCGGGCGGCGAAATCTTCGGCTTCCTGGGACCCAATGGCGCTGGCAAGAGCACGGCCGTCAAGATGCTGCTCGGACTGGTCCGGCCAACCGGCGGCGCGGCGATGGTGCTGGGACAGCCGGCGGGGGATCAGCGGACACGGGCGCGAGTCGGTTTCCTGCCGGAGCACTTCCGCTTTCACGAGTGGTTGACGGCGCGGGAGCTGCTGGCGCTGCATGGCCGCCTCTACCGGATGGAGCGCGCCGCCTGTCGCAAGCGCAGTGGCGAGGTGCTCGAACTGGTCGGCCTCTCTGAGCACGCGGATCGTCCGCTCGCCGGCTTCTCCAAGGGCATGTTACAGCGTGTCGGTCTGGCGCAGGCGCTCCTGCACAGCCCGGACCTGCTCTTCTTCGACGAGCCGACCTCCGCGCTCGATCCGTTCGGTCGCCGGCTCGTGCGCTCGATCATCCAGCAGGTCAAGGCGCAGGGCGCGACGGTCTTTCTCAATTCGCATCTGCTGAGCGAAGTCGAAGTGACGTGCGATCGGGTGGCGTTCATCAAGGAGGGCGTCGTGCTGCACTCACTCAGTTTGCGTGAGATGGCGAGTGAGCGCAAGCGCTTTCTGCTGCGGGTAGACGCCGTGACCCCGGCGCTGTTGGCGCGGCTCGACCCGCTGGTGGACGACTGGCGCTTCGTCGCCGACGACGAGGCGGAGGAATTACCCTCGCTCGGCGGGTCGTGCGCGGAGAGCGGTGATCTGCCGCGCGCGCTGGAGCTGACGCTGGCCCCGGAGGACGCGCCGCTCGTTGCCCGCGAGACGCTGGCGGCGGGCGCGAAACTGTATGCGCTGGCTCCGCAACACACGTCGCTCGAACAGCTCTTTCTCGACATCGTCGGCACGGAGGACAGCGGCCAATGAACGCGACCCTCACCCTTGCCTGGCTGACCTTCCAGGAGGCGCGACGCCGCAGTATGGTGCTCGTCGCGATCGTGCTCGGCGCGGCCTTCCTCATCCTCTTCGGCCTCGGCTTGCAGCTCGTGGCTCACAATCGGGCCGCGCACAGCGCCTCCGCCTCCGCGCTGATCCAGTCGCAGGTGAACAGCCTGCTGACGCTCGGCGGGCTCTACGTCGTCCACTTCCTGGCGATCATGCTTGCCATCGTGGCGACGGTGGACGCGATCCCTGGCGAGATCGCCTCACACACGATCCAGACCATCGTGACGAAGCCCATCGCGCGCTGGGAGGTGATCGCCGGCAAATGGCTCGGCTACACCGCGATGCTGACGCTCTACACGCTGCTGCTCTGCGCCGGCATCCTGCTTGAAGGGCAGTTGCTGGCCGGCTACACGCCGCCGAATGTCGTCCCGGGCGTCGCGCTGATTCTGCTGGAGGTCGCCACGCTGGTCTCACTCTCGCTGCTGATGGGCGTCTACGTCTCCACGCTGACGAACGGCATCATCCTCTTCATGCTGTATGGGCTGGCCTTCATCGGCTCCTGGGTCGAGCAGATTGGCACGCTCTTCAACTCGCCGGCGACCTCACGCATCGGCATCGTGTCGAGCCTGGTGATGCCCGTCGAGTCGCTCTGGCGTCTGGCGGCCTACACGATGCAGCCGCCCCTGCTCAACACGTTCAACACCTCGCCGTTCAGCCTGGGGGCCGCGCCCAGCGGGATCACCGCCGTCTACGCGGTCGCCTACGCCGTGGGCCTCGCGCTGCTGGCGATGCGCGCCTTCTCACTGCGGGATCTGTAGAGGGAGCGGACCCTCACGCCCTGAGCGGCGATGGACCTCACCCCCCGGCCCCCTCTCCCGCGAGGAGAGGGGGAGGCGGAGTCGTGGCGTTCCGGCGCGAATAGTGTGGCCACGGTCCCCTCTCCTGTGGGAGAGGGGTGGCCGAAGGCCGGGGTGAGGTCCGTTCCCCGACGACTGACCGTGCGAACCCAGTCACACCCGGCGCGATGCCTACGTCCTTCCACGCCTCGCGGGCCTTGACCCTTGAAGTTCTTGAACTTCCGTTCTATCCTTGCTCGTACAGTTGACTGTCCGGTGGAGCGCGCCAGCTCGTCCCGTTGGTGGGCGCGAGCGCGCGCCACGCGCGTGAGTTGTACGTACGCCGGTGAGCCTGAGTAAGGCGCCGTCGTTCATCCCCAGTGCCGTCCTGGGGGTGGCGGCGGCGCTTTGTCGTGTCCGCTGACGAGAAGTGGGGGCGGGTGTTGACGCTGTTGGTTGTGATGAAGGGTGGTCAGTCAGTGATGCGAGAACGAGAACATGAGCGAGCGCGCAC
>DATEGV010000390.1:0-13941 GCA_035279925.1 Ktedonobacterales bacterium
AGTCCCGGTCCCGGCCTCGACTACGAGATGCTCGCCGGTCTCCAGCGCGTTGGCCACCCGCCGCGCCATCTCGAGCTGCGCGGGCCGCTCGTCATAGCCGGGCAGGGCGTCGGAGAGCGCGCCACCGGCGCGCAGATCGGATTCAACACTCTCCTTGAGTGTCACCGTCGTTGGCGCCTGCTCTGTCATCTCTCCCGCCTGTCCGCTGATGCGATATTGCCCCGCCAGTGTACCATACTTTCCCGCACGAGTCGGGTCCGGCATGACCGTCGCAGATGAGCGCATGAATGGCTTAAGCAGGCATACTCGTCGCGCTCTCGCTCGCGCTCAGCCCTGTCAGATCCGCGCTCCCGTCCCACAAGCGCCGCTGCGCCGCTACGTCATAGGACGCGCGCGACGACCTGACCGGCCGGCACTTGGCAAAGTATTGCCCGGTGACACCCTCCACATCCGGCGAGGACGCCAGGTAGACGCTCGTCTGCGCGCCGCGCTCCGGGCTGATGGCGAAGAGGCGGGCCAGCCGCAGTCCCAGGCCAGTCAGACCACCGGGCGCCATCCCAAAGTTCGACGCGATGAAGCCGGGGTGTAGCGCGTTCGCCGTGACCGTGGAATCGGCGAGGCGGCGGGCCAATTCGTAAGTGAACATGATGTTCGCCAGCTTGGACTGCCCGTACACCTGGAACGAACGGTACGGCGTTTGCGCGTGCTGGAGGTCGTCGAACGGGATATGGGCGCCGATATGCGCAGCCGAAGCCACCGTAATCACACGCGCGTGAGGCGTCGTCAGCAGACGGCCCATCAGCAGATTCGTGAGGAGGAAGGGTGCGAGGTGATTGAGCGCGAACGTCATCTCCAGGCCATCCACGGTCGTTTCGCGCCGATAGAAAACGGCGCCAGCATTGTTCAGCAGCACGTCGAGCCGGGGATAGCGCCCGGAAAACTCGCTTGCCAGCCGGCGCACCTGTTCCTGCGCCGAGAGATCGGCGAGCAGCGCCTCCACATGCGGATTCGCCGTCTGCCGCTGGATCGCCGCGACCGTAGCCGCCGCCCGCGCGCCGTCGCGTCCCACGACGACCACCGTGGCGCCCATGCGCGCCAGTTCCCGCGCCGCGACCGCGCCAATGCCAGAGGTCGCGCCCGTAATCAGCGCCACCTTCCCACTCATCCCTGGATGGGTGTCATACATACCGTGTGTTCCCTTCCCACGTGCCCGTTGCTCCACGACGACGCCATCGCTCGATACCACGCGCGCGACATACCTGCGCACGGGGTTACATGTTGAGCGCACCCACCAGGCTGGCGCCATCGTGTCCCGATGTGAATACGTTGCGGCGCGTCATTTGTTGACTACGTACCCCCGCTATGGTACCGTCGTTGACATAGACGCCCGCTGACACCAGCCGCGCCGCTCGCCATGAATGGAGTCGCGTATGTCAAATCTCGCGATACAAGCTGAACATCTTACCCGTGACTTCGCGACCGTGCGCGCCGTGGACGACCTTTCGCTCGACGTGCCAGCGGGGTCGGTCTTTGGGTTCCTGGGCGCGAACGGCGCCGGCAAGACAACGACGATCCACCTCCTGCTCGGCCTGCTCGAGCCGACGCAAGGGCAGGCGCAAGTGTTGGGCCTGGACACACGCACGCAGAGCCAGCGCATCCGCGAACAGACGGGGGCGTTGCTGGAGCAGGCGGGCCTCTACGAGCGCCTGAGCGCCGAGGAGAACCTGCGCTTCTACGCGAACGTCTGGCGCATGAGCGTATCGGAGCGCAACGAGCGCATCAAGGAACTGCTCGCTCATATGGGACTCTGGGATCGGCGCGCGGAGCGAGTCGGCACGTGGAGTCGCGGCATGAAGCAGAAGCTCGCCATCGCCCGCGTTCTGCTGCATCGCCCGAAGCTCATCTTTCTGGATGAGCCGACCGCCGGCCTTGATCCCGTCGCCGCCGCCGCCCTGCGCGATGACCTGGCCGCGCTCGCCGCCCGTGAAGGCGTCACCGTCTTTCTGACCACCCACAATCTCCCCGAAGCGGAGCGGCTCTGCTCGCTCGTCGGCGTGATTCGTCAGGGACGGCTGCTGGCCGTCGGCAGCCCGGACGCGCTGCGCGAGCAGTCCGGCGGGGCGCGCGTGGAGATCGTCGGCACGGGCTTCGACGACTCGCTGGTGGCGTCGCTGCGGGAACGCGCGGATATCGCGGCTGTCGCGCTCGAAAACGATCACCTGCTGGTGGATCTCAGCGCCAACGATACGCGGGCCGCGCCGATTGTGAGCGCCGTCGTCGCGGCGGGCGGGCAGATCGAAGAAGTGCGCCGGGGCAAGGAAAGCCTTGAAGATGTGTTCCTGTCACTGATGGAGGACGCGCAATGATTGACGACATCAAGACCATGATGTGGAAGGAATGGCGCGAATACCTTTCCGCCGGAGGCAACAGTCGGCGCGGCAACCTCGGCGTGATCATCTTCGTCCTCATCGTCGGTATCGTGCTGCCTGCCTCCAACAAGGGGACCGCCTTTCTCGACAGCCCGTTGCCCATCGTGCTCTATGGGTGTTATCTGCCCATCTTCGTCATCATCAACGTTGTGGCCGACGCCTTCGCGGGTGAGCGGGAGCGTCACACGCTGGAAACGCTACTCGCCAGTCGCCTCTCTGACCGCGCCATCCTCATCGGCAAGATCGCGGCGGCGGTGAGCTACGGGTGGGGCCTGGGTCTCGTCGCGGCGGTGCTCGGCGCAATCACCACGAATCTCGCGCACGGCACAGGCTCAGTGCGTTTCTACCCGGCGAACATGGTCGCTGGCATCGTGTTCTTTGGACTTGCGACCGCGACGCTCGCGTCAACGGCGGGCTGCCTGCTCTCGCTGCGCGCCGGGAGCGTCCGTCAGGTGCAGCAGATGCTTGGCGTGGGTGTCATGTGCGTCGTACTCGTTCCCGTCATTGGTATCAATCTGCTCTCGAAGTCGCTGCGGGCGCAATTGCTCGATAAACTCAACCAGATGGGCGCGAACCAGATCTTTCTCCTCATCCTGATTGTTCTGGCGGTGGTGGACGTGATACTTATCGCCGTCGCCTTTGCGCGCTTCCGCCGCTCGCGCCTCATCCTTAGTTAAAAGCCGCTCAACCAACCTTGCGCCACGCCGGCCGCGCCTTGCAATACGCGTGGCGGCGACGCATACTGGCGTGCAGACGCATATGGCCTCGCGGTGATGCGTCTCGAACGGTGTGTGCGGCCAGAATGGAGAGTTTCGCATGACAACTCTTGAGGGCGCGGTCGTCATCGTCACTGGCGCGGGTCGGGGTATCGGGCGGGCGATCGCGGAGGAGATGGGCGCGAACGGCGCGCGGGTGGTCGTCAACTACGCAAAGAGCAAAGGTCCGGCGGAGGAGGTTGTCGCCGCCCTGCGAGACGCTGGTTCGCGGGAGTCGTTTGCCGTGCGGGCGGACGTCTCGAATCCAGAGGAAGCCTCGCGCCTGATCGAGCAGACCATCGAGGCGTGTGGACGCATTGACGTGCTCGTCAACAACGCCGGCATCACGATTGACCGCACGCTCAAGAATCTCTCGATTGACGACTGGAACGCGGTCATTCAGACGAACCTGAACGGATATTTTTACACGATCAAGGCCGCGCTTCCGTGTTTCATGCGGCAGAACAGCGGCAAGATCATCAATATCAGTTCGTTCGTCGGGCATATGGGCAACTTCGGCCAGGCGAACTATACGGCAGCGAAGGCCGGTATCATCGGCTTCACTAAGACGGCGGCGCTCGAACTGGCTCGCCACAACGTGACGGTCAACTGTGTCTGTCCCGGCTTTACGGAGACCGACATGTACACCAGCGTTCCCGACAAGGTCAAGGAGTTGATCGTCAAGCGCATCCCGTTGGGGCGCGTGGGCACCGCGAATGAAGTGGCCCGCGGCGTCCGTTACCTGATTCTGGACGGGGATTACATCACCGGCCAGACCCTCGACATCAACGGCGGCATCTACATGTAACCACCCGGGGCAGGTCTCGCGGCCGTAAACGGGACGGGACGTTCCTCGCGGCCATGATGATGTTTAACTCGTTGTTCCGGTAGTCCCTGCGCCAGCCCGAATCAACGTGAGTTTGCGTTCTGGCTCCCCCTCTCCTGTGGGAGAGGGGGCCGGGGGGCTAGGTTCCGGGCTACCGGGGGGTTAGGCTCCGCCCTACTTCGCGGCCGGCTGCTTCGCCGTCTCGAAGAGCGTATTGATGCTCTTCTGGTAGATCGCCGCCGACGTCCCGAGCAGGTCCACATACGCCGTGACCGACTCGCGCACGAGATCGCGATACGCCGCGCGCTGCTTCTCCGACTGGCTGACGAGCGTGTTGGTCAGCTCACGCGCGGTGGCCGTCTGGCTCTCAACCTGCTCGATGCTCTTCTCGACGAGCGTCTGTACGAAGCGCGCGTTGCGCTCCTGCACGGCGACGACAGTCGTGGCGACGCTCTGCGCCGCTTCGCGGGCGCCATTGATCCAGTTTGTCGCTGTCTGGTTGATCGTGTTCTCCGCCATTGTTGGTCTTCCCTTCTCGAGCCACGCTCCGCGCGGCTCACTTCTCGTCGGTCTGTCCGGTATAGAACCGGAAAAACAGCTCCGTCATCTTGCGGTACTGATCCAGCGAGCTGGACCAGAGCTTCAGGTACGCCTCACCGGCCTCGGTGATCGAATAGACGCGCCGCGCCGGCCCCTGACCCGTCGTATCCCAGGTCGAGAGCAGCAGGCCGTCTTTCTCCATCTGGCGCAGGATGCGATAGAGCGAGCCGGGATTCATCATCGCGAACCCGAACGTGGCCAGCCCCTTCATCAGGTCGTAGCCATACGAGTTGAGGTCGCGCAGAAGCATAAGCACCGCCGGGATGAGCCAGTTTTTCGGCGGACCCGCCGCGCCCTGCCCCTGGTCGTCTCTTTGCTCGTCGTCACTCATCGTCGCTGCCCTCACCGAATTGCATCTATGTGCATTATACACATAGATGTCGCGGGTGTCAAGACGATCACTCGCCGCACTATCCCCTTGCCGCCCGGCGCTCTATAATAGAGAGGTGGACGCCGCTCCTGTAGCGAAGAAATGCGAGGCGCGCAATGAGCCAACCGCCCGACACCGCGAACCCATTCGATCCCTTCGGCTTCTGGAAGAACACCCAGGGGCAAACGCTGGACGCCTGGTCCAAGGCGATGATAGACCTTGTGAACACGGACGCCTACGCCGAGGCGACCGGGCGCATGCTCGACTCCTACCTGACCGTCTCCGCGCCGATGCGCAAGCTCATGGAGCAGACGATGGCACAGGTGCTGGCGCAGATGAACCTGCCCACCCGCACGGAGGTGCTCAGCCTGGCCGAGCGGCTCACAAACATGGAGATGCGACTGGACGATCTGGACGCGCGCCTCGACGCGATCCTGCATGCCGTCCAACAGACGGGCCAGGCGGTAACCGCCGCGGGGGCCACGAATTCGAGGCCGGCGCGAACCAACGCCCAACCTGCGACACCGATGCCCCCCAAGCGCATCGCGCGAACCGCCAGCGCGCCCGCGACGCGACGCGCCCCAACCACACCGGAGTGAGGTCTAGCGCATGACCAGCCCAGCGAAAAAGGCCCCGAACATCGCCGCCCTTGAAAACCAGCTGCATGTCATCGAAGACAACATGCGCACGCTGCAAAAAGTGCTGACGACGCCGTATCCCGTCGGCCAGACTCCCAAAGAGGTGATCTGGACGCTCAACAAGGCCAAGCTCTACCACTATATCCCCCAGGTTCCTCCGGAACAGCGACACGCCATTCCGATCCTGCTGGTCTTCGCGCTGATGAATCGCTCCACGATTCTGGATCTGCGACCGGGCAACAGCTTCGTCGAGCACATGGTCCAGCAGGGATACGATGTGTATTTGCTGGACTGGGGCACGCCCGGCATGGAAGACCGCAACCTCAAGTTCGACGACTACGTGCTGGATTACATTCCGCGCGCCGTGCGCAAGCTGAAGTCATTCGCGGGCGTCGAGGAGTTCAGTCTGCTGGGCTGGTGCATCGGCGCCCTCATCACGACGATGTACGCCGCGCTGCGTCCCAGCGATGGGCTGCGCAATCTCATCCTGTTGACGGCGCCGCTCGACTTCACCGATAAGGGCTGCGCTGGCTTCATCCGCTGGGTGGACGATCAGCGCTTCGACGCCGACAAGATTCTCGCCGCCTTCGGCAATATGCCCGGCGAGTTGTTGGACTACGGCGCAAAGGCGCTCAAGCCTGTCGAAAACTACATCTCCAATTATCTGCGACTCTGGGAGAACTTGAACGATCCGCGCGTGGTGGAGTCGTGGCACGCCATGAACACCTGGGTCACCGATCTGGTGCCGATCGCGGGAGGCGCGTACCGCCAGCTCATCGTGGATATGTACCAGAAGAACCGGCTGATGAACGGCACGATGACGCTGCGCGGCGAGCGCGTGGACCTTGGCGCGATCCGGGCGAGCGTACTCAACCTCGTCGCGACCGACGATCACATCGTTCCCCCGGCCCAGACCGAGGGTGTGATGGCCAAGATCGGCAGCGCGGACAAGCAACTGCTCAAGATTCCCGGCGGGCATATCGGCATGATGGCGGGCAGTCCCGCCGTGAAGCGGACGTGGCCACAGATAGAGGGCTGGCTGGCGCCGCGCTCCTCGGAGGCGCGCGCAGAAACAGCGGGCGCGGACTAGGCGCGCGCAGCAGCGAATGTTGAGAGGAGCATCGTCTTGACCATCGAGAATTACACACTCGCCACCATCGCGGAGCACGTGGGCCAGGAGATTGGCGTCTCCGAATGGGTGACAGTTGACCAGGAACGCATCAATCAGTTCGCGGACTGCACCGGCGACCACCAATGGATCCACGTGGATATCGAACGCGCGCGGCGCGAGAGTCCGTTCGGCACGACCATCGCCCACGGCTACCTCACTCTCTCGCTGCTGCCCATGCTCCAGTTCTCGATAGGTGGCATCCCCTCCGGCGTCAAACAGGCGCTCAACTACGGCATGGACAAGCTGCGCTTCATCGCGCCCGTCAAGGCCGGCGCGCGGATTCGGGACCACGCCACGCTGATTGCCGCTGAGGACAAGGGCGGCGGTCGCATGCTCATCACGACGCGGCACTCCGTTGAGATTGAAGGCGAGGAGAAGCCGGCGCTGGTCGCCGATACGCTCGCCATGCTGATGGGCTAGCGGCGCTCGCTCCTCGTGAGCCGAGCGACGTGAGTCGTCGGAGGCTGTCTGGTCCGCGTATGGAACAGTGGAACGATCCAACCTATGCCCGCGAGTGGGCGGCGGAGAACACCGAGGAGAACGCCGCCCGTCGCCGGACGCTCGACCTGCTCATGGCAGTGATAACAGACTACCTCATCACAGCGGACGTCCCACGTCACCTGCTCGATGTCGGCTGCGGCCATGGCGTCATCGCCGCACGACTCTTGCGCGAATTGGACGACGTGACGCTTGTCGGCGTGGACGGTTCGCCGCCGATGCTGGAGCTTGCCGCCGAGACGCTCGCGCCGTTCGCGGGTCGCGTCGAGCTCGCCCAGGTTGACTTCGAGACGATGACGCCTGGCGATGTGCCCGGAGGTCCGTTCGGCGTCGCGTTCGCGGTCCAGTCCATCCACAACGCAAGCGATGAGGGGAAGAAACGGGCGCTCGCGGGCATTCGCGCGGCGCTGGCTCCCGGTGGACTCTTCCTGCTCGTGGACCGCATTCTGCTGGCAACCCGCGATCTTTTCCCCGTCTACGCGACGGTCTGGCGTACCCAGGGGCCGGAGTATTACGGCCAACAGCGCGAGGGGCGCACATACGAGGAACATGACCGCGGCCGGGCAGAGCGCGGCGACAAGCCGGGCAGCCTCGAACAGAATCTGCTCTGGCTGCGCGAGGCCGGCTTTGCGCAGGTCGCCGCCATTCACGTCGTGGGTATCCGCGCGGTCATCGCCGCCACCGCCGGCTGAGTCGCGTGCGAAGCGCCTCATCGCGCAACTGACCGGCTCCGGCGACCGCGATTAGAGACAACCGGCGGCCCGCGTCAGTCTCCCACCACGTCACAGACGTCACCCTCGCAGATGCCGGCGCCCTGCGCCAGCGCCACGGGTCGAATCAACAGGTGATACCAGGTTGGGCGCGGGTGTTGTAGAATGGCGGCATGCCAAGACATCTTCGCCTGGAACCGCACTTGGCGGTGGAGGAGCTCGAGCGGCGCTACCGGGCAGCGAAGGAACCGCACGAGCGCAGTTGGTGGCAGATCGTGTGGCTCGTCGCGCGCGGGCAGACGGGCAAGCAGATCGCCGAGAGCACGGGGTATTCGCGCTATTGGATTGGGCAGCTCGTGCGCCGCTACAACGTCGAAGGCCCAGCGGGCATGCGCAATCGGCAATACACCCATTCCCATCGCGCCGCGCTGCTGCTCTCGCCCGAGCAGCTGGCTGAGCTGGCCGAGGTGGTGCGTGGGCCGGCGCCCGAGGGTGAGCACTGGATCGGGCGCACGGTGGCGGCGTGGATGAGCCAGCGGCTGGGCCGACCGGTGAGTGTCTATCTGGGCTGGGCGTATCTGGTGCGCCTGCAGGGCAAGCGCCGCACGCCGCGTCCACGCCATGTGCAGGCGGACGCCGCCGAACAGCAGACCTTCAAAAAAAGCTCCGTCCGCTCGTCCAAGCGGTAGCCACCGCCTTTCCGCAGGCCAAGGTCGAACTGTGGGCAGGGGATGAACATCGCATTGGCCTCAAACCCATCCTCCACAAGGTCTGGTGTTTCGACGGCCAGCGGCCGCTGGCTCCGGTCCAACATCGCTTTGAATGGCGCTCCCTCGTGGGCTTCGTCAACCCCGCCTCGGGCCGCACCGTCTTTCATCTGGCGACCACGGTCAGCATCCCCCTCTTCGAGGTCGAGTTGGCGGCCTTTGCCCGGCAGGTGGGAGCCGGTCCTGGGAAAGAGATCATCCTCGTGCTCGACCGCGCCGGCTGGCAGACGAGTGTGCGCCTGCGCGTGCCCGAGCACATCCATCTCCTCTTCCTCCCACCCTATTCTCCCGAGTTGCAGCCGGCTGAGCATCTCTGGCCGCTGACCAACACCTGTCTGGTCAACCGTCACTTTGCCACGATTGACGAGCTCGAAGACGTTCAGGCTGCCCGCTGTGTCGCGCTGCAACGCCGTCCCGACCTCATTCGCTCGACCACCTGCTTCCCCTGGTGGCCCCAGCGCATCAAGAAACGACAAGGACCAAGACGAAATTAGTATGAGACTCCGCCCACGCCTGGGTCAGCGCGTCCATGAAAAGTTCCGCCGGTTGCGCTCCGGAGACGCCATACTTCTCGTCAATCACGAAGAACGGCACGCCCGTGATGCCGAGCATTCGAGCGCGTCGCTCGTCCGCCCGCACCGCGTCGGCATAGGCGTCGCCGGCCAACGCCTCGCGAACCTCCTCAGCTTCCAGTCCGATCTCCACGGCCAGTCGCACCAGCGTCTCGATGTCGCCGATATCCGCGCTCTCCGTGAAATACGCCCGCAGCAGCCGCTCCTTCATCTCGTGCTGGCGTCCGCGAGCGCCGGCAAAATGGATCAGGCGGTGCGCGGTGAACGTATTCGCGCGGCGCGCCGTCTCCAGGTGATAGTCGAGACCTTCCTGCGCGGCGATTCCGCTCACCCGGCTATTCATCGCCTCGGCTTGCGCTCGGCTCACGCCATATTTGCTGGCGAGCGCCTCGGTGATAGTTCCCTCCGAGTGGCTTGGCGCGTCCGGATCAAGCTGGAAGCTGCGATAGGTGACTTCAACCTCATCCCGATGCGGGAACTGCGCCAGCGCGGTCTCGAACCGGCGCTTGCCGATATAGCACCAGGGGCAGACGACATCGGACCATATTTCGACATGCATGAATTTGTCTCTCTTCAATCAGGTGGATTCGGCGTGATTCGCGGTTCCCCGCCCAGTGCGGGGCGATTTGCCAACATTCAGCGCGCGGTGGCGCATACGAAGATTCTACCGCGAACTCAAACGACCGCGCGCTCCATGCGCTGCGCCGCGCGAATACGCCAGCGCCCCCTTCCCGTCGCGCGGGAAGGGGGATGGGGGGTTAGGTCTACTGGGGCCGCCGCCCTACATAGGCACGAAGATGCGCAGATAGTAGTTGTTGGGGTTCTGCACCAGGACCGATACGTTGTAGGTGGGTCCGCTGCCCAGGGCGGCGTTGAAGCCGCTGGCGCTCAGGCTCGTGACCGCGTAGCCGTCGTTCTGCATCGCCTGGCTCAGGAACGCTACCACCGTCGCCTGCGTGCCGGCGCTACAGAAGTAGGCGTAGGTCGAGCCGGCCGTGCCGCCGCCCTGGAAGGTGCTGACGCGCGTGCCGGGTGGCATGAGGAAGTGGTACGTAGGGTTACTCGAGCTCGCCATGTTCCCATCCTCATAGAGCGTATACTTCGGCGTCCCAGAATAGTACGTGGGGTCGTTCAGACACGATGGCGCCGCGAGAGTGGCGACCTGTAGCTGGAACGTGGTGAATCCGGGTTGTGGCGTCGCGAACTGATTCACGCCGATGAACGTGAACGGCGCCGGCGCGTTTGAGTCGTTTAAGCACGTGTGGCCGCTACTGCACGAGTCGAGATAGGCGAAATTCGTCGGGTCCGGAAACAGGTTGTTCGGCGCCCACCCGCTATGCACAAGGTAGCCTAATGTCGAAACGGGGTTGGCCGGCTGTATCAAGGCTCCGCCGTCAATCGCGGACTCCGCGCCGGCAAAGCAGGCGGCGTAGGTCTGCACCGCGTATTGCCCCGGTCCGCCGCCAGTCGCCGCCGCCGGACCGATATACGTCCCGGCGGGTAGCTGTATGCTCGGTATGCCGCTGAGCGCCTGAAACGGCGCGCCACCAGGAATCAGGCCCACGCAGGGTGATTGCGGGACCGGAGTCGCCGTGGCGGTCGCGAGCGGACCTTTTGTCGCGGTTGGTGTTGACGAGCCCCCATGTTTTGCGGACGCGGCCGAGCTACAGCCAGAGATCGCCACCACGACGAGACAAGCCAGACCAATGAGTCCTCGATGTGCGACAGACGAGAAGCGCATGATCCCCTCCCCGGTGGCCGAGGGGCTGGCGAGTGAGGCGCAGACACCGGTTGCCTCCGCCCACGAAAACAACGTTCCTCTGCCATCCGCGCCCATTATAGGTGAGGCGTCTAGCGGCTACAATGCGCCGCGTCACGGCTGGCGTGTGTGGTGGCGCACATGACGACGGAATCTACGCGACTTATGGTTGTTTGAATATATCGTGACCGCCGATGCGTCGCCAGATGATATGCGCTTCCCCTGGGAGTCGCTCAGGGCCATAGGCGAACGTAGCCCGCCCGTTTCCCTTGTCCCAGGTCATCTCAAACACACCTGGATGTCCCTGAACTGCTTTGACACGGAGGCTCGGACGAAATGGCGCCCCAGTTCGTAAGTCGGTAATCATCTTCTTGAGTGCAGCGAAGAACATGGATTGTTGTGCGGGCGAGAGACGGCAAATTCGCGCAGGAATTGTGACCATTCCTCATGAGTCGGCATCGGCGCGTCCATTGTGATGCGCTGACGTTGAGGTGGTGTCACGACCGTGCCCTTCGGCGTCCTCCTCATTCTCAGGCAACGCGGCCAGGCGCTCGGCCTCGCGGATCTGTTCATCGGACGCGCCGAGATGCCGCATCCAGGCGTCGGTTTCATAATACGTAGGATTCGCGCGCCGCTGGCGGTCCTCGATGTCCATAGCCCACGCCATGATCGCGTCTTCGAGCGACTTCCCTTGCGACTGAGCGAGCGCCGCAATCACCTGATACTGCTCATCCGAAAGTTCAATGACATGGCCCATTTGTGGCGCTCCAGTACCTCAAGAGATGTGTATTTACAGTAACTGTATCATAGTTTCGGCGTTCGCCCGTGTACTATCGGTTCCATTCCTCGGTAAGGTCAACGAACAGGGCAGAAAAAATCCGGGTGTTAGCCACACCCGGAGAAGGCATTGGTAGCGCATACGGGATTCGAACCCGTGATCTCCGCCTTGAGAGGGCGGCGTCCTGGGCCGCTAGACGAATGCGCCTCACGCGAGAGGTATCGTATCATCCGTGCGCGTCGCTCGTCAAGCCGCGTGGCGCATTGGGCCACCCGCGCCGTATCCTCACGTCGGCAGCCACTCATACGTATCCGTGTCCACCAGCGGCGCGAACCCCAGGCGGCGATACAGCAGCTCCGCCGGATTGCCATGCTCCACATAGAGGCAATATGCGGGCTTGCGCGGCGTGATCGTCGCCGTCGCCGTGTGCGCCAGCAGCGCCGTCGCCACGCCCTGCCGGCGCGCGTACGGCATCGTGTAGACGCCCATGATCGTCGGCACATCCTCCCAGACACTCACATAGCACCCACCGGCGAGCCGATCCCCAATCCGCGCCAGATAGTAACGGCACCAACCCTGCTCGTGTTCGCGCCAGCGGTCGCCCGCGCGATGTTCCAGCACAACGTCTGAAGGATTGGGTTCATCGTAGAAGCACACGCGGCTGCCGCGTTCGTAGAGGCGCATATCCTCGCGCGTGCGCACCGGCCGCACCGTGATCGCGTCATTGGACGGCGCGGACAATGCGCCATCGCGCGCCATCAACAGCAGATGCTCGATCTGCCGAAAGCGCTCGGCCACCAACGCCGGTCCCAGTTCCGCCTCGCCGGCCAACTCTGGAATCACACTCCATTGCACGGACATGCCGCGCGGCCGGACATAGCGCAGCACCGAGCGGATGAGATTGCGCGCGTAGCCGGGATAGACGCTCGCATACGCCACGCGCAGGCGGCTGCTCTCTCTTCTGAAGCACGCCCGGCCCGCGCCATCCAGCGACGGCCCCGTATCGGTATATCGTTCCATGCGCTGCACGAGTATGCTGCGCGTGATTGCCTGCGTATCCATGCCAGTGAAACTTGCTCTCCGTCATTGACGAGGCGGCGACGACGCCACTGCCTGACACCCCATACACTTCCTGGCAATCCGCGCGCCATCTCATTAGACTGAAGTGTACCGCCGCGTCCACACCGCCGCAAGCCAGCTTCGCCTCAGCGCGCCCGCCCGCTCACTCCCACAACATCATACGCCCGTCCCGGTGTGCCATCTCTCGCCAGACTCAGCGTCCACCGCCAGGCCGGGCTGACAGTCACATCCGCGAAATAGGCGCCTACATCGGCGTTCAGGTCCAGCGACGCCGCCGGCAGCACGTCCAGCGTCTCGATCTCGCCCGCATGCGGTCCCTCCTCCGGCGCGAGTAGATAGCCGCGAACATCCGTCAGTAGCAGCGCGGAGGCGCCCGGAGCGGCGAGCGAGGTCATCAGGGCCAGATGCGCCAGCGCGATACGGCGGCGAAAATCCCGCGCGGCAGAGGCATAGCGAGGGTACGAGTCCCGCGAATCCGCCGCGTCCGGCGCGTAGAGCATCAGCGTGTCCAGCGCATCCAGGAGAGGCAGGCCGAACAACTGCGTCAGCGCGCGGTCGCTGATGACCACAGAGAACTCATGCGGCGGCAGCGCTGGAATCGCCGGCGGTGTCGGAATCTCACAACGTTCCAGACACGTCGTCGCGGCGTCGAGTGGCGCGCGCCCGCTCGCGCCCGTGAGTCTGGCCAACTCCGTCCACGGCTGCGCCACAAGCTCGCGTTCGAGCGCCTGGCTCACGCCGCCGGTCAGATCGGCGGTGACGATGCGTAGCCGTGAACGCAACGACGCCGGCAACTCGTCGCGCGCGTACGCCATGGCTCGCTCATCTACGTCTACTAGCGTCACCCGCGCGCAGTGTTCGCAGAGCCAGCGCAAGGGTATCTCAGTGCAGGCGCCCGCGCCCAACACGACGGCGGCGCGCACGCCATCGTCGGGAGCTCCGTCCACCGCCGCGCGTGTCAGGTTCGCCATGCGGGCGAGGTGCTCTG
>DATEGV010000391.1:0-4707 GCA_035279925.1 Ktedonobacterales bacterium
CGACAACCTCGAAGCCGCCATCCAGGCATTTGAGCAGGCGCTCACCGTCTACACCCACGCCGCCTTCCCCACCGACTGGGCCGGCACGCAGAGCAACCTGGGCGCCGCCTACGCCACGCGCATTCGGGGCGAGCGCGCCGACAACCTCGAAGCCGCCATCGCCGCCTACCAGCAGGCGCTCACTGTCCGCACCCGCGCCGCCTTCCCTGTCGACTACGCTTTGACGACTTACAATCTCGCGCTGTTGTATGGGGATCTGAGTGACGAGGCGCGAGAGCGGGGAGACTCGGAGCAGTGCCGCGCCCAGCGCGACGCGGCGCTCGCGGCCATGCGCGCGACGCTCGACGTGTACACGGCGGACGGGTTCCCAGACGACCATGACGACGCGTTAAGAGAGATCGCGCGCATCGAAGCGATTGACTGTGACGATGAGGGCGGGTGACGCTACCCCTCACGCGCCGACCGTCGTGTACTTCCCCGTCCACAGCGCCGCGGCGCTCGTGGAGGCCGTCACCGTCACCTCGCAGCCGTAGGGGGTGAGCGTGCCGGGGGCGCCGGTTGGGCCGGAACCGACATTGGCGCTCGCGATGGTCGTGAAGGTCAGCCAGGTGGAGGAATTGGAGAGGATGGGCGCGAAGCCGGCTCTGCGGCGGCATTGCCGCGCCTCCCTTTTTCCGGGCAGAGTGGTAGCCTAAGCGCTCACAGTTCCATCAGCGTATCCAGCGCCTCCGTGAAGTCGCGCTCGAACGTCTTGATGCTGATGTGTTGGAGGTACTCGCAGACGCGCTGCCGGGCCCAGCGTTCCTCGATGGCCAGCCGCACGATCTGGCGCATGCGCGGGCGCAGTCGGTCAATAGCCGTGGAGAGCTGGGCGCGCGTCACCATGCGCGGGGCGCCGTCCACCCGCAGGAAGACGAGCGTAGCCTCCGGCTCGGAGCGAGGCACGGCGCGCAGGAACTCGCGGATGAGCTGGCGGGCCTGCTGGCGATACCACGCCGGCGTCGCCACACTGGATGTGGGGCCGGGAAACTCCTCGGCCAGCGGGCTGACATCGGCGATGGAGGGCGACTCCAGCGCGTCGGGCGGCTGGGGGCGGCGCGGCTCACGCGGGAACGGTCCGGGGCGTTGTGTCTGCCCAGACCGCGCGCGCTCTCCCGATCCTGAGATTTGCTGAGGACCCCGCCCATCATCGCTCCACATCTGCGCCGCCTCCCTTGTCCGTGCCGGGCAGCCACGCCCGTGGTCGCTGGGCGTCCGCGCTCCCTTAGCGGATAGAATAGAACATAATTTCTAACTTGTCAACCGCACGTTCGCTGCGCGCGCTCGCCGCGTGTGTGGCCGCCCCACGCCGCCCACGCTATAATCCGCTGGGGAACCGGCGACGCGCGCCCATCCCAGCAGACCTCCGACAGACAAGATTGAGCAGGATACCGCATGACCGCATCATCCAGCGAGCAGGCGCCCAACCGGCGCGTGCTGCTCGGCCACAGCCCCGATTCCGACGACGCCTTCATGTTCTATGGCCTGGCCGAGCACAAGGTGGCGACGGACGGTTTCGAGTTCGAGCACATCCTCCGCGACATTCAGACGCTGAACGAGTGGGCGCGCGAGGGCAAGCTGGATATCACCGCTATCTCCGTCCACGCCTACGCCTATCTTGCCGACAAATACGCCATCCTCACCCACGGCGCCAGCATGGGCGACAACTACGGGCCGATGGTCGTCACACGCGAGCCGATTGGCGTCGAGGCCCTGCGCGACAAGCGCATCGCCATCCCCGGCACGATGACCAGCGCGTTCCTGGCGCTGCGGCTGTTCCTGGGCGACTTCGCGTACGATGTTGTGCCGTTCGATCAGATCATGGAGCAGGTGCGCGATGGCCAGGCCGAGGCGGGCCTGCTGATCCACGAGGGCCAGCTCACGCACCATGAGTATGGCCTGCAAGAGGTGGTGGACCTGGGCAAGTGGTGGTTCAGCGAGACGAACGGGCTGCCGTTGCCGCTCGGCGTCAACGCCGTGCGCCGCGACCTGGGCGACGAGACGATGGCCACACTCTCTCGTGTCTTGAAGGCCAGCATCGCCTATGGTCTGGAACACCGCGCCGAGGCGCTGGCGCACGCGATGCGGTACGCGCGCGGCCTGCAAACGGAGACGGCGGATCAGTTCGTCGGCATGTACGTCAACGACTGGACGCTCGATCTGGGGCCGCGCGGCGAGGAGAGCATTCGCCTCTTTCTGAAGCGCGCCTACGAGCAGGGCGTGATTCCCCACGAGGTTCCGGTAGATTTCGTGAAGTAGGCAGACCTCACCCCCTGACCCCCTCTCGCACGGGGAGAGGGGGAACCCGACCCGCGAGCGCCGTCGTGCCCCGCGAGGAGAGGGGGAGCCGGAGCCCAACGCCCGGCGCCCTCACCCCACTCCCTTTCTCTCCTCAACCTCCCTCTTCTCTGACTCCGTGTGACTCCCTCTAACTCTGCGTAACTCTGCGTGACTCTGTGTTACCCGTACCCCCGTACCCCCGTACCCCCGTCCTTTCCCCGTTACGCCGCGCCGCCCTGTCTCATAGTACAGGGTGAGGCGGCGACATAGCCACGCATCTTGACAAGGCGCTCGCTTACGACGTTTAATCGCTCATACGGGAGGAATGGCGTATGATGGACGATATTGACACGCAAATACTGACGATTCTTCAACATGACGCGCGCACGAGCAACGCCGAGATTGCCCGGCAGCTTGGCATGGCCTCCTCCGCCATCTTCGAGCGCATCCGCAAGCTCGAAGCGAAGGGCGTCATCACTGGCTACGTCGCGCGCATCGCGCCCGAAAAGATTGACCTGAGCCTGCTTGCCTTCATCTTCGTGCGCGCCGACGAGCGTCTGGGCAGCCGCGAGGTGGGCGACCGCATCGGCCGCATGCCGGAGGTGCAGGAGGTTCATCACGTCGCCGGTGAGGACTGCTATCTGGTCAAGGTGCGCGTCGCCAATACGGAGGCGCTGGCCAATCTCCTACGCGACGGCTTCGGCGTGATCCCCGAGGTCCGCTCCACACGCACGACCATCGTCCTGCGCACCGTCAAGGAGACCGGCGCGCTCCCGCTGCCCGCCACCGCCGAGGAGGAGCTTTCCCGTGCCTAGCGCAAGCATCACCACCGCGCCCTCGCGTGTCAAAGTGCTCTCAGCCTTCGCCATCGTCTACGTGATCTGGGGCTCGACCTATCTGGCCATCAGCTTCGGCGTGAAAACGCTGCCGCCGTTCCTGTTCGCCGCCACACGCTTCCTGCTTGCTGGCGCGATCCTCTATGTCTTCGCGCGGCGGCGCGGCGCGCCCCGGCCCACGCGCATCCACTGGCGCTCGGCGCTCATCATCGGCGGGTTGCTGCTGGTCGGCGGCAATGGGCTGCTCGTCTTCGCGGAGCGGACCGTTCCTTCCGGCATCGCCGCGCTGATCGTCTCGACCTCGCCGATCTGGATGGCGCTGCTGGACTGGATACGCCCAGGCGGCGCGCGGCCACGGTTCCCGGTCATCGTCGGCCTGGTGATTGGCTTCGGCGGCGTCGCCCTCTTGATCGGTCCGAACGCGCTGCACGGGCATCTGCCGCTGGCGGGCGCGCTGATCGTCGTCGCGGGCTCGCTGGGCTGGGCGGCGGGGTCCGTCTACTCCCGGTACGCGCCCTTCCCGAAGGAGCCGCTGCTGGGTAGCGGGATCGAGATGCTGGCGGGCGGCGCGCTACTGGTCGTGCTGTCGCTGGCGACGGGCGAAATGGGGCAGGTTCACCTGCGCGCAGTCTCCACCCGCTCTGTGCTGGCGCTGGTCTATCTCATTCTCTTCGGCTCGATCGTCGCCTTCTCGGCGTACACGTGGCTGCTGCGCAATGTCGCGCTCTCGCGCGTCTCGACCTACGCCTACGTGAATCCAGTCGTCGCCGTGCTGCTGGGCTGGGCCTTCAATGGCGAGAGCGTCGGCGGGCAGACACTGCTCGCGGCGGGAGTGATCGTGGCCGCGGTGGTGGTCATCACGACGTTCCATCGCCACGACGCGCACCCGAAGCCGGAGGCGGCGCCCGCCACGTCCGCGCCTGCCGCGTCCCACGCGCCGGATACGTCGCCGCGCCTGGCGGTGACACGCCTCGACCAGGGGTGAGGGGTCGGCCTCATCCCCCACCACGGGTCGCCTCATCCCCCAACCCCTTCCCCCTGCGGAGGGAAGGGGAGCTAGCGACGCGCCTTCCGGCTCTGGTTCCCCCTTCCCCACTGGGGAAGGGGGGTAGGGGGTTAGGTTCCGCGGACTGGGGGGTCAGGTCACAGCGGGGCGTACAGCTCCACCGAGGTACCCTTGCCCAGCTTGCTCTCGAATCGCAGCCAGCCGCCGAGCATCTCCGCGCGCTCTAGCATCCCCATGATGCCCGCCGTCTGATGCTGTACGGCCCGCGCCATCGCCTGCTCCACATCCACGCCGACGCCGTCGTCCTCCACCGTCACCGAGAGGCCATTCGGCACAAACGCCACCGTCACCCGCACTTCCGTCGCCTGGCTGTGGCGCACCGCGTTCTCCAGCGCCTCCTGCGCCACCCGGAAGACCGCGACCGACGCATCCGGGGCAAGCTTGCGCTCGGCGTGCGGCGCGGAGAAGGTCAGCGGCAGGCCCTTCTCCCCGGCGAGCGTCGTGGCGAAGCGCTGGATCGTCGCCGTCAAGCCTTGCCCTTCGAGC
>DATEGV010000392.1:0-3566 GCA_035279925.1 Ktedonobacterales bacterium
GATCGCCCATCGTCATCGCCTCAACCTGATCGTGCGTCACGTAGACAAACGTCGTCTGTGTCGCCTGGTGTAGCCGGCTGATCTCGGTGCGGGTCTGCACGCGCAGCTTGGCGTCCAGGTTCGAGAGCGGCTCATCCAGCAGGTAGACCTTCGGTTCACGCACGAGCGCGCGGCCCAACGCGACGCGCTGACGCTGCCCACCGGAGAGCTCGCGCGGTTTGCGGCGCAGGTAATCCGCGATGCCCAGCATCTTCGCGGCCTCGCCCACGCGCCGGGCAATCTCGTCCGGCGGCGTGCGCCGTCGTTTGAGCGCGAAGGACATGTTGTCGTAGACGGTCATATGCGGATAGAGCGCATAGTTCTGGAAGACCATCGCGAGGTCGCGATCTTTGGCTTCAACGTCGGTCACGCGGACATCGCCTATATAGACATCGCCCTCCGTGACCGGCTCCAGACCAGCGATCATTCGCAACATTGTTGATTTCCCGCAGCCGGAGGGGCCGACGAGCACCAGAAACTCGTGGTCGCGCACGCGCAGATTGAGATCGTGAATGACGCTGGCGCCTTTCCCATACGCCTTCGTGACGTGCTCGAATCTGACCTCAGCCATGTCGCGCCTCCTCATCGTAGTTCCAGGCATCGTAGCTATGTCTTCGCGGTTGCCAACGGCCGGTCATCGCTCACGACCGCGTTGCGGCGCGCTGAGCCGCGATGTAGCCGGAGTACCAGCGCCCGCTATCTTTCAGGACGCGCCGCTGCGTATCGAAATCCACATAGACCAATCCAAAGCGTTTGCTGTAGCCGTCCGCCCACTCAAAGTTGTCGAGCAATGACCATGCAAAGTAGCCCGCGACCGGCGCGCCGTGCGCCATCGCCACGTTGACCGCCTCCAGGTGGTCGCGCAGGTAGGCCACCCGCAGAGGGTCGCTGACACGTCCATTGCCGTTCCAGGTGTCGTCGAACGCAGCGCCGTTCTCCGTAATGAGGATCGCCGGCGGACGATACACCCGCGCCAGCTCTTCGAGCATCAACGTGAGTCCGTGCGGGTAGACTTCCCACCCCATCGCCGTGCTCTGCGCGGGGTTGGGCGCGGGGATGTAATCGAGCGCGGCGGCGACCGGTGTGCGCGCGCCACCAATGTCCGGGGGAATCTTCGCGCGCACCACCCAGCGGTTGTAGTAGTTAATGCCCAGGAAGTCGGTCGGCGTGGCGATGATCGCCATGTCGCCGTCCTCAATCGCCGGCGGCGCGGCTCCCAGGTCGTCGAAGAGTCCGGTGGTGTATTCGCCACGATACAGCGGGTCAAGAAACCAGCGATTGTGGAAGCGGTCCGCGCGCTGGACGCCGCGCACCGTAGCGACGCCGCCGTCCGCCGCGAAGATCGGGAAGAGGTTGAGCGCGATGCCGACGCGAGTGTCGCCGGGCGCGCTGGCGCGGATCCGCGGAACGGCCAGCCCGTGGGAGAGGAGCAGATGGTGCGCGACCTCGACCGCCGCTTGAATGTCGCCATGCGCGCCGGGCGCGTGCAGGCCCTCGACATAGCCCAGGTACGCTGAACACCACGGCTCATTCTGCGTCACCCACCAACCCACCCGGTCGCCGAGCGCGCGCGCCATCACCTCCGCGTAGTCCGCGAAGGCATACGCGGTGTCCCGCAGGCGCCAGCCACCACGCTCATACAGGGCGAGCGGCAGATCCCAGTGGTAGAGCGTCGCTACGGGGGTGATGCCCTTCTCAAGCAGACAGTCCACCAGCCGATCATAGAACGCCAGACCGGCTTGATTGATCTCGCCCGCGCCGGTGGGCTGGATACGCGGCCACGCGATGGAGAAGCGGTAGGCGGTGAGGCCGAGGTCGGCCATGAGCGCGACATCCTGCTCCATGAGGCGGTAGTGGTCCGCCGCGATCTCGCCGGTCTCGCCGTGATGCGTCCGTCCCGGCGCGGCGGCAAACCAGTCCCAGATGGAGGGACCGCGGCCGTCAGCGCGAGTCGCGCCCTCGATCTGATAGGCCGAGGTGGCGGCGCCCCAAAGAAACTCGTCAGGATACCTCATACGTGTCACCTTGCTTGTGAGTTTGGTGTGATCAATCGCTCGGCGCATGCCCCAGGTGTGCGCCCGCCCGCCGGCGCTCGCGCTACCCCGTCACGCTGCCGAAAGTCAGTCCCGCGCGCCAATACCGCTGGAGGAAGAGGAACATCGCCACGAGTGGCAGTACGGCGAGCAGGGAGCCGGTGACAATCAGGTTGTAGAGCAACTGGTGGGAGGCTGGGTCGAAGTTCCAGGTCGCCAGACCGAGATTCACCGGATAGAGTTTCGGACTGCTGAGCACAATCAAAGGCAGGAAGAAGTTGTTCCAGGCCAGGACGAACTGGAACAGGAAGATCGTGACCATGCCAGGCACGAGCAGCGGCATCGCCACCTGCGCGAAGATGCGCAATTCTCCGGCTCCATCCACGCGCGCCGCATCCAGCAGCTCGTTCGGCACCGCGTCCGCGACGAAGACGCGCGCCAGCAGGACGCCAATCGGGCTGAGGAACGAGGGCAGCAGCACCGCCCAATACGTGTTCGTGAGGTGGATCTTGCTGAGCACCATGTAGAGCGGCAGCGCCAGCGTCGTCTGTGGCACGAGCACCGCGCCGAGCACCAACCCAAAGATGAGGTTACGTCCTCGGAATGAGTACTTTGCCAGCGCATAGCCGCCCATGACGGAGAACAGCATCCCCATAAACCCGCCGACACCCGCGTAGATGGCCGTATTCAAGAGCCAGCGAGGGTACGCGCCGTTATCGTGGGTGAACGTATCCGCCAGGTTCTGCCACAGATTGAAATGCGCGAACCACAGGCCAAACGAACTGAAGAGATCGGTGTTGTCCTTGGTGGCGGCGACCATGAGCCAGTATAGCGGCGTCAGAAAGTAGATCGTGAGCGCTACGAGCACGACGTACGCGACCAGATTCTTCGGCCGATACTGGCGCGAGCGCGGGGCGCGCCGGACTTGAACGGCGGTTCCGGTTGTCCGTGGCTCTGCGGTGAGCGGCGTTTCTGCCATCGTTAGACTCCTGAATGCCGGCGTGTGAGGCGCAAGAACCCAAATGAGAAAGCGAACGTGATGACGCCGAGGATCACGGCAATCGCGCCGCCGTAGTTGAAGTTCGTGCCGACGACCGCCACCTTGTACGCGAAGATGTTGGGCGTGTAGCTCGAGGTGATCGCATTGGAGAGTCGCGACAGGATCAGCGGCTCATTGAACAATTGCAACGTGCCGATGAGCGAGAAGAGCAGCCCGAAGACGATGGCGGGCAGAATCAGCGGTAGCTTGAGCCGCAGCGCGATCGCCGTCTCCGAAAGGCCGTCCATCCGGCCGGATTCGTAGATCTCTTGCGGGACGCTCTGCAGCGCGGAGTAGAAGATGATCATGTTGTAGCCCATGAACTCCCAGGTGGCGATGTTCCCGATGGAGTACAGGATCAGGCCAGGGCCCAGGAAGTCGGGCGGAGTGAGCCGCGCCAACTTGTAGAGCTGGACGATGGGGCTGAAGCCGGGGCTGTAGAAGAAGCCCCACAT
>DATEGV010000393.1:0-7303 GCA_035279925.1 Ktedonobacterales bacterium
GCTCGATGGGCGGCGGCGCCGCGATTGACTTCACCCTCGATCATCCTGAGATGGTGGATGCGCTGATTCCAGTCTGCGCGGGCCTCAGCGGCTTCGACCCCGGGGCCGGATTTGAGGATGAGTACGCGCAGGTCTCGGAGCAGATCGAAGCGGCGGAGAAGGCGGGCGATCTCGATCTCGTCAACGATCTCGAACTCGGCATCTTCGTGAGTGGACGTGGGCGCGCACGTGAACAGGTCGCGCACGACGTCTACGAGAAGGTCTGGGAGATGAACGGCAACAATCTCCGGCGGGCCTCCGAGTTGGAGCAGGCGCAGTTCCAGCGCCTGGATCCTCCGGCGGCGGGCCGGCTCGCGGAGATTCACGCGCCGACGCTCATCATCGAGGGCGAGCTTGATGAGCGCGTCACCCTGACGATGGGCGACGTGATGGCGGCGGGCATAGCGGGCGCGCGGCTGGTGACGATGACTGGCGTCGCGCACGTGCCGAATATGGAGAAGCCCGACGAGTTCAATCGCCTCGTCGAGGAGTTCCTCAGCCAGCTCTAGCGGGCATGTCTCATTGGCGAGATCTTCAGCGCAGGAGAGGCAACATGCGGCCGCGCATACATGTGATCACCCTAGCGGTGAGTGACCTCGGGCGCTCGCTGGCATTCTATCGGGATGGCCTGGGGCTGGAGTCGGAGGGTGTCATCGGCGCCGAGTTCGCGGGCGATGAGACCAACCCCGCCGGGGCTGTAGCGATGTTTCACCTGGACGGCGGCCTTATTCTGGCGGTCTGGCCGCGCACGGAACTCGCGAAAGACGCGAATATCCCCCTCGGATCAGCGGCGCCCGGCGAGTTCAGCATCGGCCACGCCGTCTCCAGCCGTCCGGCTGTGGACGAATTGCTGGCGAAAGCTGAAGCGGCCGGGGCGACCATGACTGATAGGCCACACGACCGGGCTTGGGGCATCTACTCTGGCTACTTTCGCGATCCTGACGGGCATCTGTGGGAGGTCATGCACAACCCTCAACTGACGGGCGTTGACTGATCACGGCGCCAATGCCAACGTTGAGCGGGCGCGTTTGAGGGCGCAGCTCGAGAATGGGGAAGTCTAATGCCGCGACGAGTGCTCCGCATTTTCATCGCGGCCTCCTGCCTACTTGTTCCGTGGATTCTCTGGCTGTCGCACACGCTTCCATCCAGCCACATCGAGCACAAATGGAACACGCTCTGGACCGGCTATGACGTCGGGCTGCTGCTCACGCTCGCGTTGACCGCATATTTCGGCTGGCGCAGATCGGCCTGGCTGGTGATGGCCGCTACGGCCGCAGGCACGATGCTGCTCGTGGACGCCTGGGTTGACCTCAGCACAGCGGAGGCGGGTCTGGAGTACCTTGAAGCGTACATCTTCGCGCTCGCCGTCGAGTTGCCGCTTGCGATCCTGGCGTTCTGGGCGGCGTACCACGTGGGCAAGCGCTACCTGAGCGCGCCGGCACAAGAAGGATTGCTACCCAATGATGGCGCCTGCTCTCGGCCATGAATGGCCGGAGCACATAACAGGTCCGTTTGGGCGCTTGGCGTTTGGGCCGCCTCACCCCCTGCCCCCTCTCCCGTGGTCGGGCGAGGGGGAACCCGGCCCGACCGTCACAGCGCTGGCTCCCCCTTCCCTCCGCAGGGGGAAGGGGGTTGGGGGAATGAGGCGACCGGCTCCGACGCCAATGACAGCCTCTCAAACGGACCGGTTATCAGTATCCTGCCCGCATGGCTGGGACGACCGCCTGCTCCGCCTTCGCGCCCACGGGCCGAATCTCGATCAGCGCGTTGTAGTCGGGCACGCCTGCCGCGATGTCGCAGACGCGGCGCCGGATGAGCGTGTTGCACTCCGGCCAGAACGCCTGCGCGTTGCCCGGCTTGATCTTGGCGACATGGACGACGAAGCGCATGCTCGCGCCGTTGTCGCTTGTCACCTCGACGGGCGTCCCTTCGCCGACGCCCAGGCCCTTCGCGTCCTCCGGCGAGAGGAAGAGCGCGTCACGGCCCGCGCCGGTGAGAGGATCCTTCTGCTTGTAGATGATGCTGTTGAACTGCTTGCCCCGGCGTGTCGAGAGCAGGAACTTGCCCGCTGGCAGCGTCATTTCCGGGGGTGTCAGCGCCGCGAAGTGGCCCTTGCCGTCGGGCGTCTTGAACTGGCCGCCCTCGTACAGTACGCGCCCCCCGTACTGCACCTGATCGCCTTGCTTGCGCAGTCGCTCGATGCCCGCGTAGCCGGGATGCGCCTGGGCAATCTCATCACGAATGGCCTGCGCGTTCTTGAATGTGATCCGCGCCTTGCGGTCGGGATGAACGCGGGCGGCGACCTCCTGGAAGATCTCCCATTCACAGCGCGCCTGGCCGACACGCGGGCCGCGAATCTCCGGGGAGAAGATGATGCGCCGTTCTGTGCTCGTCTCCGTGCCGCCGCCCCGCTGCTCATAGCGTGTCTGCGCTGGCAGGAGCACCACCGTCTCCGCCGGATCCACGAGCATCTGAGTCGTCAGGTAGATGTCCTGATGCACGCGCAGCGCCGGCTTTTCCAGCGCCTCACGCACATAGGCGGGGTCCGGCAGCACTTCGAGGAAGTTGCCGCCGCTGCAATAGAGCGCGTCAATCTGCCCGTCGTAGGCCGCGTCAATCATCTCCACGGCGCGATAGCCCGCCGTCGCGGGAATCTCGAAGCCCCAGAGTTGCCCGAACCGCTCGCGCGCCTCCGCGCTCGTCACGGACGCCCCGCCGGGCAGCGCATCTGGCACGGCGCCCACCTCCGCCCCGCCCTGCACGCCGCTGTGGCCGCGGATTGGCACGACGCCGCAATGCTCTTTGCCCAGCCAGCCCTGCGACAGCGCAAGGTTGACGATGGCGCGCACGTTCTGGACGCCGAACGAATGCTGAGTAATGCCCATGCTCCAGACGAAGATGCCAGTGCGCGCGTTGTGGATGCTTTCGGCCAGCGCCCACATGCGCTCGCGCGTCGCGCCGCTCGACACCTCCAGCATGTCCCATGATTGCTCGGCGAGGGCCGCAACGACCTCATCCCAGCCGGTCGTGTGTTGCGCGATGAAGTCATGGTCCACCCAATCCTGCTCGATCAGCCGCTTGAGCGTCCCATTGAGGAAGGCAATGTCGCCGCCGGTGTCTATCTGATAGAACTCGTCCATGAGCTTCGTGCCCATCAGCGCGCTCTCCGGCGTCGAAGGCACCCAATAGCGCGCCAGCCCCGGCTCCTCATAGGGATTCACCACGGCGAGGCGCGATCCCGCTTTTTTGGCTTCATAGAGATACTTGGTGGTGACGGGCTGATTGTTGGCGATGTCGCTGCCCACGAAGATCAGCAAATCCGCGCCGATCCAGTCCTTGTACGAGACCGACGACGCGCCGACGCCGACGCTCTGCTTGAGGCCGACGGAGCTGGGCGAATGACAGACGCGGGCGGCGTTGTCCACATTGTTCGTCCCGATGAACCGCGCCGCCTTCTGCGCGACGTAGTAGACCTCATTGGTGAGACCGCGCGAGGTGAGATAGAACGCCATCCGCTCTGGCGCCGTCGCGCGCAGCTTCGCCGCCACCGTGTCGAGCGCCTCATCCCAGGAGACGCGCCGGAACCCCGGCTCGCCCTTGCGTCGCACCATCGGATAGGGCAGCCGCCCCAGCTTACGCAGCTCCGCGCTCGAGAGCGCACGCAGCCCGTCGAGGTCACGTTCCAGCCGCCGCCACGGCAGCGCGCCCATCGTGTTCAGTTGCAGCAGGTTCAGCCGCACGGTGCAGAGGTGAATGCTGTCAATCGTCCAGTCGCGCATGCCGGTCGTGCCCAGCGCGCAGCCGTCGCAGACGCCCTTGTTGAGGATGCGCCAGGCGTAAAGCGGGTGGCGCTTATTCTCCCAGGCCGTGCGAAAGATCTCGGTGAAGTGATGCGGCTTCGTCTCTCCCAACCCAAACGGCTTCCACCCGGCCCATTGGGACCGCCCAAGCAGACGTTTCGCCATCGCGTGCCACCTCCGCTTCCCGACTCTACCGCGACTTATAACGGAATATTGCCGTGTTTCTTGGGTGGGTTGCTGTCGCGCTTATTCTTGAGCATGTCGAGCGCCACGATCAGCTTTTCGCGGGTGTGGCGCGGCTCGATGACCTCATCCACGTAGCCGCGCTCGGCGGCGACATAGGGATTCGCGAACTTCTCTTGATAGTCGTTCACGAGCTCTTGCCGGCGGGCCTCGGGATTCTCGGCGCGGTCAATCTCATCTTTGAAGACGATGTTCACAGCGCCATCCACACCCATCACCGCGATCTCCGCTGTGGGCCAGGCGTAGTTGATGTCGCCGCGCACATGCTTGCTGCTCATCACGTCGTAGGCGCCGCCGTAGGCTTTGCGCGTGATGACGGTTACTTTGGGAACGGTGGCCTCGCAGTACGCGAAGAGCAGCTTGGCGCCGTGGCGAATGATGCCGCCGTGCTCCTGGCCGACTCCGGGCAGGAATCCCGGCACGTCTTCGAGCGTCACAATGGGAATGTTGAAGCAGTCGCAGAAGCGGACGAAGCGCGCGGCTTTGTCGGACGAGTTGATGTCGAGCACGCCGGCCAGCACGGCGGGCTGCTGCGCGATGATGCCCACGGAGCGCCCATTGAGCCGCGCGAAGCCGACGATGATGTTGCGCGCCCACTGCTCCTGCACCTCGAAGAAGCTCTCGCGGTCCACCACGCGCCGAATCACATCTTTCATGTCGTAGGGTTTGTTGGGGTTGTCGGGGATGATCTCGTCCAGGGCGTCGTCCGCTCGGGTGATGGGATCGTCACAGTCCAGATTAGGCGCGTCGTCCATATTGTTCGAGGGCAGGTAGCTCAGCAGCGTGCGTATCGCGTGCAGGCACTGCGCTTCATTCGGCATAGCGAAGTGCGCGACGCCGCTCGTGGCGTTGTGGACCGTCGCGCCGCCAAGCTCATCGAAGGTGACATCCTCGTGCGTGACCGTCTTCAGCACATTTGGACCCGTCACGAACATGTGGCTGGTGCCTTCGACCATGAAGATGAAGTCGGTGATGGCCGGTGAGTAGACCGCGCCGCCCGCGCACGGCCCCATGATCGCCGATAGCTGCGGGATGACGCCGCTCGCCAGCGTGTTGCGCAGAAAGATATCCGCGTACGCGCCCAGGCTCACCACACCCTCCTGGATGCGCGCACCGCCCGAGTCGTTCAACCCGATCACCGGCGCGCCGTTCTTCACGGCCAGGTCCATGATCTTGCAGATCTTCTCCGCGTGCGCCTCGGAGAGCGAGCCGCCGAACACCGTGAAGTCCTGCGAGAAGACGTAGACGAGCCGGCCGTCAATCTTGCCGTAGCCCGTCACGACGCCGTCGCCGAGGAACTTCTGCTCCGCCAGCCCGAAATCGGTGGTGCGGTGCGTGGCGAACATATCGGTTTCCTGGAAGGTGCCGGGATCCAGCAGCACGTCCAGGCGCTCGCGGGCAGTCAGCTTACCCTTCTTGTGCTGCGCGGCGATCCGCTTCTCGCCGCCGCCCAGTAACGCTTGCTCGCGCAGGCGGCGCAGATGCTCGATCTTCTCGCGGGTCGTCTTCATCGCGGATCTCCCGTGTCTGGTGATGTATCGCCGAGGCTCGTGTGGTTGAGGCCGCTGGCTAACTGCCGCTTCCTACCAATGTTAACGCCCCATGCCACCACGGCGCCAAGACGACCGCGCTTAGTCGGTGTCCGCGTCCGTCGCGCTGTCACGCTCGACCAGTTCCAGCAGCACGCCACTCGTGCCTTTCGGGTGGATGAACACGCCGCGCCCCTCCGCCGTCGTTCGGGGTTGCGCGTCCAGCAGCGGCGCACCCTCCTCTCCCAGCTCGCGTAGAGCCGCCTCGATGTCGGCGACCTCCAGGCATATGTGGTGCAGACCCTCGCCGCGCTTCTCCAGAAAGCGCGCCACGCCGGTCTCGGCGCTTGTCGGTTCGAGCAACTCGATCTCGCTGCCGTTTGGACCGCCCATGGGCAGAAACGCGATCTTCACGCTCTCGCTGGGGAAGTCTATGACGCGCGATGGTTCTATGCCCAGTGTGTCGCGATAGAAGCGGAGCGACGCCTCCAGGTCGCGCACGACGATCGCCACATGGTCTATGCGTTTGACGCCCTGAGTCAGCATGCGCCGGTCCTCCCGCTATGATAACGACGAATCTCCCGCATCGTAGGTCTATGCGTCGCCAGCCGTCAAGCGCGTATTCGCGCCCACCTGATGGCTTCGGCGTGTTATGCTGGACGGGACACGGCGCCGGCGCCTCGTAACGCCTCGAATGACAAGGAGTCAACATGGACACGGACCTGCGACACGAGCACTGCGTCGCCTGCCATCCCGGACAGCCGGCGCTCACCGACACCGAACTGCGCGAGATCGGCGCCAGGCTTCCTGGATGGCGCGTCGAGCCGGTGGACGGCATCCCTCATCTGACGAGGACGTTCGCCTTCCCCGACTTCGCGGCGGCGCTCGCGTTCACGAATCGCGTCGGCGCCCTCGCCGAAGCCGAGGGGCATCATCCGGCGCTGCTCACGGAGTGGGGCAAGGTGACGGTATCATGGTGGACGCACGCCATCGGCGGCCTGCATCACAACGATGTCGTCATGGCCGCCAAGACTGACGAGGCCTATGGCGGCGCGCAAGCCATCTGACCGATTCCGCCGCGCGTTTGTAGACAGTGAGTAGAGGGTGATCTCGATGGGGTTGAGGGTAGGGGGCGCGACGACGGTTGAGGACGAACGCACGAGCGTTAATAGCCGGCTGCGCCGTTCGCTCTCCTGGTCGCTACGCACATCGCGGTTCGCGGATTCGCCACTGACCCGAGCCGACGTCGGCCTCATTACCGCTCTCTTTCTCATCAGCCGCGTTCTGGTCTTCGCGCTCGGCGCCGTCGGCTCGGTGATGTTCCCTGAGGTCATAGCCAACCAGACTTTCGCCCTCCATCCAGTCGTCAATGGTGGCCTGGACGACTGGATGCGCATCTACGTGCATTTCGACAGCGGTTGGTACCTGGGCATCGCCGCGCACGGCTATCTCCTGCCCGGAAGCGGCAACCCAAGCTGGCTGGCCGAGTGGGCGTTTTTCCCGCTCTACCCACTCTCGATGCGACCGGTGATGTGGGTGCTCGGCATTTTGAGCGTTCCAGGCAATCGCACTGAGATCGCCGGCGTCATCGTCTCGCACCTCGCGCTCTACGTGGGCATGCTCTACCTGTACCGTCTGGTGAAGGGGGAACTGTCCGCGCGCGGGGCCTCGCGCGCCGTCACCTATCTGCTC
>DATEGV010000394.1:0-16647 GCA_035279925.1 Ktedonobacterales bacterium
ACTCGCTGGCACAGTGACATTCCGTGCGGTGCCCCATTCTTATGTAGCATCATCCTCCAAGGTCATCGGTGACATGCTGGAACTGATCGAGGACGCTCACGTCGTGCTGCCAAACGTTTCAGATCCTGAGGCACGTGCTCAACTCGAACAGGCGATCGCACACGCTAATACCTGCGGCGGCGATGCGCGGGCTGCCCGGGCGGCGGGTGAGGCGCTATCAAAAGCGATTGAGGAGGCGACAACAATGGTGCCTCCTCCCATATCCCCGGAAATGGAAAAACTGTCGCTCGTGCTAGCCATTGCAGGCGCGATGTCTGAATATGGTGGGGAGTGGGTCAACCTTCTTCCCAAGGTGACAACACCTCCACTGCGCGATGCGCTGCTCAGCGAGAGCCAATTGCTTACAACGCTGCGGACAGCAATGGTCGACGGGCGACAAATCGAAGCGCGAAACGACATCACGTTCGCGGAGCGCGCGGCTGAGCGGATTGACTCTCTCATGCACGCCTCGGATCTCCTATTCCCGCTGACGTATGCTCGTATCGTGAGCGAGTATACAGCTGAGAGTGGACATAAGCGTGGTCCGGGCGGACTCCTGTCTCAGTTGGAGTGGGATAGGATTCGCCAAACGCCAGGCGTCAAGGATCAGAACCCAGTGGTATCAGGCTCCAGCGGAACGCAGGAACAGCACGCGCGAGATATTGGCGCACTCTTGGAACAGATGAAAGTCACGATCATCAGCAATCCGGCGCTCTTTCACGCGCAGTACCAGCGTGTCATGCAGCTGGTGGATGCGTTTTACTCGTCGCAAGCTTGATCAGCGATCATTGGCGCCAGGGGCAGGCTCAAGCCGAGGAGGTACGAGCGTGCGTCTGACCAGGAGGAGTAGCGATGCGCATCAACGACTGTTCTACTGAACGAGACACTCACACGTTTCAGTGTCCATCGTGCCTTCAAGATGTCAGGCCGAGTGCAGTCGCATGCCCCGTCTGTGGAGACGACCTCTCCCTGCTCATCGCGCTGCGCACAATTATTGCACGACTGTCGCCGGCGACTGCTTCGAACGAGGCGCATGCTCCAAGCACAAGGGACGGAATCGGTTCGGATGAGTAGCCGACATGAGGTGCGCAATTGAAAAGCCAGACAATCTACCTAAGTTTTCCTCCTGAGGCGCGTACTCACGGCGTGGCAGTGGGAAAGGTTCTCGACTCGTTGGAATATGCACATGTGGATGGCTCGTCGCAAAGTCGCTCGGAAGCCGACGTCTGTCACGTTCTGGTGCGTATTCAGACCCTCGCCTCCAGACATGCTCACAATATGGCAGACGATACCCATACGTTCGTGAGCTTCTACAACCGGCGTGGTGAGAGGCGTATCGTGGACGTCATCCTGGAACCGGGCTACGTTGTATGGCCAGAATCCCTGCCGCTCCCAATTACTTATGTGGATGCTGTTGGGCAATCGTACACCGACTGGGTGCATGATCTTGAGCAAGCGCTAGCGACAGGCCAAGTGGGCAATGATGTAAGTGACTATGGGAACGACTCAGACGAGTATTACGAAGGCGACGATGACTACGACTTCGATGGCTATTTCGAAGAGGATCCCGAATAAGTTGAACCAATGCACCGTAACGGTACTAGCCGGGCTGTCTTGGCGCAAACGTAGCACGCTACCCGCACGGACGAGCCAGTGTGGGGGCATCGCGGATGACCGCCGAGCGGCTAAAAGCGCTGATGGAGCGCGACCTGCTCAGGGCTGCGCCAATGTGTCCAAACTACTTCTGGTTAAACAGCTTCCAGTGGCCCTCGGAGACGACTTCGACCGCGCCGTCAACGACTTTGATGGCGGTCTGATCGTCAATCGCGTACGTTGGCACGGGGAGCCTCGCGGCCCACTTTTCCGCGTTGGCCAGGGAAGCGTCCAGGTGATCCTCGTGGTCCAGGTGCGGAATCACCGCAAAGTCAACCAGTCCCGCGCCCCGAGCCGTGACCAAGAGCCTGCCGATTTCTCCCTGGGGTGTGGCGAACACGATGTTTTCCGACGTGAGCGCCTCACCGGCGCCCCTGGGCGGAACTGGGTACGTCTCGCCGAAGGTGGCGGCCGTCGCCATACTCCCGGCGCTCACCCCCACGTAGACCGACTCGCGCCGCAGCGACGGCAACAAGCCTGCCAGTCCCGACTGTCGCATCCAGTAGCTCAGATACAGGGGATCGCCGCCCCAGACCAGCAGGGCGTCCGTCTCCTGAACCGTGGGGATCCACGCTTCGTCAGCGATGCTGGGCAGCGCGGTCAGCTCCAGCACGCCCAACGACTTCCACCCCCATGCGTCCCACTCACGGATCGCCCGCATGGCATGGCGAGCGCCGCCAGGGAAGGGGTAGATCGCGGTGAGAATGATGAGGGCGCTCGACTCGGCAATCGGTTTGCCCAGCAGGTCTTCTAGCGCGTTGTGGATGCTCGTGTTCTTGACGCCGCCAGAGGTCAGCAGCAATTTCATGGTGTCGCTCCTTATCATGTCCTCGGCGCTACAATCAGGGCCGGCGGTCCCGGAAGCCCGCCGTCCACCGGGTCACGGCGCCGCGGACCGGCGTTGAACGAGACTCGTCTACACGCCCTGACGCAATCCCTGCTCAATCGCGGTCATGTGCTCGGTCGCATGCGCCGCTCTCCCGGCAAAGATGTCGCCGGCGACCCCGTCACCAACGACCGTGGGCATCGGAGCGGACAACTGCTCATCGGTGAACTGGTTCAGCAGGTCCAATAGGTCCGCCCGCGCCGCTAGAAACTCCGCGATCAGCGTCTCCAGCGAGTCGTCCTGGCGCCCGTTCACGTAGGTTTGATTGATGTTGGCGACGGCCAGCTCCAGGCGTTCCTGCTCCTCTGGGGTTAGCGCGTCCCAATCGCCCAGAACTCCCGGCAGCGGCATGCCCTTTGGGTATTGACCGCGTAAGAAAGTGTCTCGCGGCTCGCCGGCAAGCGCACGGAGCAGCAACTGCCGGATGTTGCGCTCGTTTTTCGCCAGGTGGGCCAAATGGTCCCTGGCGCGCCACGGAGCGGCTCCGGGAAGGTCACTCGCCGTCGCCGGGCGCTCCAGGTCGTGCGGGCTCAGCGCTTGAAAAAACGCCAGAACCTGGGTCTGCGACGCCGCAAGGATGTCGAGAATCTCTGCGCGCGTTGGCATGATTCCTCTCCTAGTAACCAATGGGAAGCAGAAGGCGCGTCCAGACGGCTCCGGATCATCCACGTAGACATCGAAACGCGCCACTCGGGCGGCCACGGCCTGCTTCCTCCTGTGGAGTGATGCGCGAACAAACGTTCTTGACGCACAGGATAGCACCCGCCGTCCACCGGCTGCTGGCTCCCGGACCTTTGGCGAGTGGTGAGAGTGATTCTGTACTCCCCGTAGTCACTGGACACGTTGATGGCTTAGCCGTGCAAGCACAAATGGCGCGGACGTGGTACGCTACCCACACGGACGAGCCAGGTTGGAGGTGTCACAGATGATTACCGAGCGGTTAAGAGCACTGATGGAGCGCGCTGGGCAACTCCCTCCATCCCAGCAAGACCGACTGGTCGAAGAGATTGAGCAGCTCCTTGAAAACTCAGAGTGGCACACCTTACTCGCCGATTCACGCTCGGGCCCGCTCCTCGACGAGTTACTCGCCCACGCGAAGCGCTCACCCAAGCGGCCATGGCCCACGGCCGCCGACATGGGTGACGAGGAGTGAACTCCACGACGACTGATCGCTTCTGGGAGCTTTTTCGCGCGCTGCCACGCGAAGTGCGTCAACAGGCTCAGCAGGCGTATCAGCGGTTTCAGCGCGAGCCGTTTCACCCTGGCCTGAACTTCGAGGAAGTGGACAAGCAGCGAGGCTTATGGTCCGCGCGTGTCTCTCGAAGCTATCGCGTACTGGGGTACCGCGAAGGTGGAGAAATCACCTGGTTCTGGATCGGCTCCCATCGCGAATATGAGAAGCTGCTCAAGGGCCGCTAATACCCATACCTTTCCCGCCCATAGCTGCCCCACCCCGCTACCGTCGCCACCAGCAGCCGCGTCACATCCGCTATCATGCGCTCCTGTGGCTCCGGACGCGCCAGAAAGCCGCAGAGATTCATCAGGTCCAGCAGCTTCGTCATACGCTTCCAGTCAGCCGGTAGCTGGCCACCCGTCGCCAGATAGCCCGCGATCACGCCGCGCTCGAACGCCGGGTCCAGCCGTTCGGCATAGCGCAGCAGGATGCCCAGGTCTATCAGCGGCGTCGCGGCGAGGGCGAACTCCCAATCCAGCGCCGCCACCTCCCAGCCGCCGGTCGTGGTGGGGCGCACCAGCAGATTCTGCGCCTTGTAGTCGCTGTGGACGAGCCGCGCGTCGTCCGGTATCGCGTCCAGCAGCGCCGCGTTCTCTCGCACCAGCGTCCAGACGCGCCCTTGCAGCGCCGGCTCCAGACGCGCGGTGGCCGGCGCGGAGAAGAGCGCCTCCTCGATGTAGCCGACCGTCACTTGCCGGCTGTCGCCGACGGGAGTCGCGATGGCGAGGTCCGGGCCGAAGAAGCCCCAGCGCGGGAACCGATACTCCCCGATGCGCGCCAGCGTCGCCCCCACCGCGCGACTGACGGCTTCGAGCGCGTCGCCCGTGAGGGTCGGCAGCAGCGCGTCCAGCTTCGCGCCCTCAATCCAGCGCGAGACCATGTAGGGCCGCCCGTCCGGCGTGGTTCCCGTGTAGAGGCAGTCGGGGACGAGCACGCGCTCGCGGACCAGCGTGTAGAGGGCGCGCTCGCGGGCGCAGGCCTCCGGCTCGCGGGTGTAGACACGGACGACCACCGGCGTGTCCAGTCCCGCCAGCGTCACCGTGTAGTTCGTGTTGGCAAGCCCGCCGGTCAGCGGCTCCGCGTGGAGGAGCGCGTGTCCCGGCAGCGCGGGCGCGAGTAGCGTGGCCAGGGTCGCCATATCCAGCGGCAGTTGCGCGTGCAGCCGCTCCCAGCCCTCTTGCATTAGACGCGCAGCTCGCGCACGCCGATGGTCTGCCCGCGACCGGGGCCGACGGAGATGAGGGCCAGCGGCGTCTCCAGCAGCTCTTCGAGGCGGCGCAGATAGGCGCGCGCCCGCTCCGGCAGGTCTTCCCACGAGGCCGCGTCCTTCGTCGAGGTCTGCCAGCCGGGCCACTCTTCGTAGACCGGCTCGCAGGCCGCCAGATCGGTGGGCGTCGCGGGGGGAACGGTGAGTTCTTTATCACCCAGGCGATACGAGGTGCAGATCTTGAGGGTGGGCATCGTGTCGAGCACGTCCAGCTTCATAATCGCCATGCTGTCGAAGCCGTTGAGTTTGGCGACGAAGCGGCCCAGCACGGCGTCGAACCAGCCGCAGCGGCGCGGCCTGCCCGTCGTCGTGCCGTATTCGTGGCCGGCCTCGCGCAGCGCGTCTCCCTCACCGTTGAAAAGCTCCGTGGGCATGGGACCGCTGCCGACTCGCGTGATATACGCCTTGTAGACGCCAAGCACGTGCTCGATACCGCGCGGCGGCAGCCCGGAGCCGGTGGAGGCGTTGCCAGCCACCGTCGAGGAGGAGGTGACGAAGGGATACGTGCCAAACTCCACGTCCAGCAGGGCGCCTTGCGCGCCCTCCAGCAGGATCGAGCGGCCATTCTTGAGCGCGGTTTGCAGCATCGCCTCTGTGTTGGTGATGTAGGGCCGCAGTTGCTGCGCGTAGCCGACGTATTCGGTGTGGATCTCTTCGAGCGAGAGGGGAGGCTGTCCATAAATCTGCGTAATCATGCGGTTCTTCTGCGCCAGCACGGAGACGAGCTTGGCGCGAAATTGGTCTACGTCGAGCAGGTCCGCCATGCGGATGCCCACCCGCGAAATCTTGTCCACATAGGCCGGGCCAATGCCGCGCATGACGGTGCCGATCTTCTCGACGCCGCGGCTCTCCTCCTCCAGCCGATCCAGCATGAAGTGGTACGGCATGACGACATGCGCGCGCTCGCTGATGAAGAGGCGATCCACCTCGACGCCCAGTTTGCGCAGGTGGCTGATCTCCGTCAGCAGCCCGCGCGGGTCCACGACGACGCCGTTGCCGATGACGCAGGTGACGCCGGGATGCAGCACGCCGGCGGGCACGAGGTGGAAAGCGAACTCGCTGCCGCCGTAGACGACGCGATGGCCCGCGTTGCCGCCACCCTGGTACCGCGCGACGTAGTCGGTGCGCGCCGCCAGCTCGTCAACAATCTTGCCCTTGCCCTCGTCACCCCATTGCGCGCCCACGATCGCCATCACGCTCATGCCACAGTCCTCCTCAGTAGCCGCCTTGCTGTAAATAGTTCAGGATTAGTTGATCGGTAAGCTGCTCGATGGGCGCGCGATCATCGGTGAAGATGGTCCCATGCGCCTGCGCATGCCCCACACTCACCACCGGCAATACCTCCCCGGCGACGGTGCTCAGCAGCGAATCGGACGGGACGGCGCGCAGATTGTCCTGAAATGTGTTCAGGCTCGTCGGGCGCATCGTCGCCATGATTTCGGTGTTGAAGGTTCCCGGCACATTGAAGACGTATACGCTGGGAAACACCGTGCTCAGCGTATTGACGAAGGCCTGAACCAGCCGGTAATCGTTGCGGGTGTGCCCGGTGTTCAAGCATACCACGCCCGTCGGTGAAAGGTGGGCGCGAATCTCCTGGAAGAACTCTTGAGTGGTGAGCTGGAAGGGAATGTACGGCTGCTGGAAAGCGTCAATCGCGACGACATCATACTGATTGCGCGTTGCGCGCAGGTAGGCCCGCCCGTCGCCGACCTGCACGTGTAGATTCGGCTCCGTCATGCCGAAGTACTTGCGGCCCACCTGTACGATGGCCGGGTCCAGCTCGACGCCGTCAATCTGCACGCGGGGATCGGCGGCGGTGTACTCGCGGGCGACGGTGCCCGCCGCCAGCCCAATGACGCCCACCCGGTGGACGGAGCTTATCGCGCCGCCTGGGTAGAAATAGGGCGCGGCCAGGAAGTAGTCCCAATATTGGCCAGTGAGAAGGCGATTCGGGTTGTAGACCGAATGGATGGCCTGACCCTCATTCAGGACCAGATCCATCGTGCCGTCCGGTTCCTTCACTACCTGGATGTAGTTGTAGAAAGATTCCTGCGAGTAGATCATGCCGGGAATCGTCTTGAGCGGGCCGAGCGGCGCGACCTGCGGCAGCAGCAGCGGCAAGAGCAGGATCGCCCCTGGAACGGAGACGGCGATGCGCCAGCGCGGACTGAGCCCCCAGAGCGAGGCCACCAGCAGCGCGACGCAGGCGGCGATCAGGGCGCGGCGCACGCCCCAGAACGGGATCAGGAGCAGGACGGGCAGAAATGTGCCGATGATGCTGCCCGCCGTCGAGAGCGCGTACAGCCCGCCCGCCTTGCTGCCGCTGCTGCCGACGCTATTCACGCTGAGGCGCACGGCGAATGGCGAGACGAAGCCAAGCAGCGTCACCGGGACGGAGAAGAGCGCGAGCACGGCCAGCAGCGAGCCGTAGAAGACGCTGGCGTTGGCGGTGTCCAATCCGCTCACGGACCATTGGAGGACGGGCTGGCTGATGAACGGAATCAGGCCCGTAGCCAGCGCCGCGATGGCCGTGATGGCGCAGAGCAGGCGCCGGCTGGGATGGCGGTCGGCCAACCGTCCGCCGAAGAAATAGCCGACGGAGAGATAGATGAGCACGAGGCCAATCAGATTCGCCCAGACGAAGAGCGACGTGCCGTACCACGGCGCGAGCAGCCGCGAGGCGCACATCTCCAGCGCCATCGAGGTCATGCCGGCGATGAAGACCAGCGCCAGCAGGGGCGCGCGTGATGCTCCCAGCGTGAAACGACGTGGAGGGCCATCGGCGGCGGCATCGGGCGCGGACGTGCCGGCGAGCGCGGGCAGAGACGCGATCGCCTCCGGGTCGGCGCGCCGGCGAGCGGTGATCCGCATAGGGTGGTAGCTTTCTCAGGGGGCCGTGGGCAGGAACTTGAAGCTCTGCAGCATCGGCTGGAAAAACTCGAGCATCCCGAAGGAGAAGCGGCTATCTACGGCAAGCAGGTTGATGATATAGGGCTTGCCCTGATGGATAGTAGCATACACCTGTACCCGCACGCGCGATTGGTCCTGGCCCAGCAGCGCGACGCCGCTCTGCCAGCTCATATTGCCGATGCGCACGTCGGCGGTGGGACCGGGCGCCTGCTCGAAGTTGCCGTGAAATTTGGTCGCGAGAATGCTCAGCGTGCAGTTGACCCAGACCGTCGCGTCGGCTGAGGTCGCGGTGGAGCTGGTGGAGGAGCAGGTATCGGCGCCGGGAACGAGGAGTTGGACCTCGAAGCCGGGATTGGTGTTGGCGTCGTCGAACTGGATGCCCGGGCTCAGCGGCGAGAGGACCCAGGCCCGTGGATACTGGATGCCAAAGCCATCGGCGGAATCGGTATAGAGCGAGAAGCCCGGCAGGGTCGTCGGCGTCGGCTTCACGGTGGCGGTGGGTGAGGGTGTCGGCTTGAATGTCGTCTTATGCGCCGTCGTGCGCCCGCTATCCGTCAGCAGCGTGATGAGCAGGCAAGCGAGGAGGAAGACGGCGAAGAGCGCGGGCAGGCGAAAGCGTACCCATGCGCCGCGATGGCCGCCTACGCGCTCAGGCATTGGGTGCGCGGATGTCTTCCGCGGGTCAGATTGGGTTGCTTCGTCGGATTGCTGTATCACGGTCGCCGGTTGCGCCTCCTGTGGGTCGCCCTGGCCGTTTCGCATCCATCGCCCCCATAGACATTCGTATCACCGATACGCGTACGCTCCTCGAATGCTCGCGCGCGTTTGCCCGTGCCTGGGTGGATCGGCCAGGGCGCGCGGCCCCATTATAGCCTATCATGTCACCCGCGCGTAGTGGGCGACTCAACCCCCAGTATGACGCCCAATCGGACGTGACGGTTCCGGTGGAGGTCATCCCCCGCCTCAATTGACACGCCAACCGCGCGCGGCATATCATGGCAACGAGGCGGGCCGCGCAACGCGCGGTATAGAGCGCATCGGCGCCGCCACCGTCAACACGTCGCGGAGGCGAGGAGCGTGACGTCCTCGGCCTCCCTTTCTTTGCGCGCCAGCCAGCGCGCCAGCCCACGGCGGGACCCGACCGAACAGGAGCCAACGTATGGAGAAGCGTGCCACTCGCGAGCCAGATCGGATGCAGGATATCATCTCACTGTGCAAACGGCGCGGTTTCATCTTCCCCGGAAGTGAGCTCTACGGCGGTATCAACGCCGTCTTCGATTACGGCCCCCTCGGCGTTGAGCTCAAGAACAACATCAAACGCGCCTGGTGGGAGAGCATGACGCACCTGCGCAACGATGTCGTCGGTCTGGACGCCGCCATTCTTATGGCAAGAAGGGTGTGGCAAGCCTCAGGCCACGAGGAGGTTTTCACCGACCCGATGGTGGACTGCACGAACTGCCAGAGCCGCTTCCGCGCCGATCACGTGGCGGAGCTGAGCGGCGACCCGGAGGTCTGCCCCGCCTGCGGCAAACGCGGGACACTCACCGAGCCGCGCATGTTCAATCTGATGTTCAAGACGCACATGGGTCCCGTCGAGGAGGACGCGGGGCTGGTGTATCTGCGGCCCGAAACGGCGCAGGGCATCTATGTGAACTTCGAGAACGTGCAGACGAGCATGCGCCGGAAGCTGCCCTTCGGCATCGCGCAGATCGGCAAGGCCTTCCGCAACGAGATCAGCCCCGGCAACTTCATCTTCCGCACCCGCGAGTTCGAGCAGATGGAGATGCAGTACTTCATTGATCCCGCGCAGGAGGAGCAGTGGTTCGCCTACTGGCGCGAGACGCGCTGGCGCTGGTGGCAGGCGATGGGCATCCGGCCGGAGAATATGCAGTGGCACGACCATACCGCCGATGAGCTGGCGCACTATGCGCGCGCGGCCGTAGACATCTACTACCAGTTCCCCATCGGCTGGAAGGAAGTGGAGGGCATCCACGACCGCACGGACTGGGATCTGCGCCGGCATGGCGAGTACAGCGGCAAGGATCTGGCCTACTTCGACGACGCGACGAAGAACCGCTTCATCCCCTATATCGTCGAGACATCCGTCGGCGCGGAGCGGCTGCTGCTGGCGTTCCTCTGCGACGCTTACCATGAGGATATCGTGGAGGGGGAGAAGCGCGTGGTGCTGCGGCTGAGCAAGAAGCTGGCTCCGGTGAAGGTGGCCGTCATGCCGCTCTCGAAGAAGGACCCGCTAGTGCCGCTGGCGCACGAGGTTCACGACGGCATTCGCGGGCTGGGGCTGATCCAGTACGACGACACCGGCGGCAACATCGGCAAACGCTACCGCCGGCAGGATGAGATCGGCACGCCCTACTGCGTGACGGTGGATTTCGACAGCCTTGAGGACCGGCAGGTGACGATCCGCGAGCGTGACAGCATGGCCCAGCGCCGCGTTCCCATCGTCGAGCTGCGCGACCTGCTCGCCGCCGACCTCGCGGGGTGAGGGGTACGGTTCACGCAGAGGGATGAGGTACGGTTCACACAGAGGGATGAGGTACGGTTCACATAGAGTCTAAGGGAGTACAACACCGAGTTTAAGGGAGTTTTTCAGAACCTAACCCCCCGGCCCCCTTCCTGCCCATGCGGGAAGGGGGAGACAGCGCCGCGACCTGTGGGCCAGGTTCCCCCTCGCCCGCGCACGGGAGATAGGGGCACGAGGTACGGGTAGCGCAGAGGACGCGGAGGTAACACAGAGTCATGCGGAGGAGAGCACAATGAAGACAGGAGCATTTGCCGCGGCTTGAGCATAGCGGCGGTTGAAACCGCGCCTGGTTGGCGTCGCTGCGCTCCGCCGCGAAGTGCGCCTGCGCGTACTAGGACCACTGGACCGCCCGGCGCTCGTCTGTTCCTAGTCCGGCTTGGCCGGACTTCGTGGCCGAAGGCCCTCCAGGCGCGAATTCATTCGCCGGCCTCTCGCTCACCCGTGTGCCGCCTCGACTACGCCTCAGAGTGTCACTCTGCGTCACTCTGCGTCACTCTGCGTCACCCGTACCTTCTCGTTACCCACTGTGCTACGCTCTCTCGTAAGGAGGCGCGACGACGATGAGCTTGGACGAGGCGCTCGGCATGTACGCGGAGGCGGCGCAGGATATGTCCAGCGCGGGCCTGGCGCTGGCGGCCGGCAATCTCTATAACTGTGTGGACCTCTGCAATCAGGTCGCGGAGAAGGCGCTGCAAGCGATCTACGTGCTACATCACGACGCCCGCGCCACCTACGATCACGACCTTCGGGCGCTGGGGGAGCTGGTTGGCGCGCCGGCCAACATCCTTGACGACCTCGCGCTGCTCTCACCCTACCATCCCGCCATCTTCCTCGAACATCGGTCAGCGGAGGAAGCGGACGATGAGATCGGTGGCGAGATGGCCAGCGATCTGCGCGAGCGCACGCGCGCGATCCTGCGTTGGGCGCGGCCGTTCGTGCTGGCGAATTACTAGACCTAACCCCTCGGTCCCCTTCCCACTCACGCGGGAAGGGGAAGTCAGATGAACCTGAAGGGTAGATTTCATGCGTATCGTCTCTCTGCTGCCCAGCGCCACTGAGATCCTCTTCGCGCTCGGCCTGGACGATGAGGTGGTCGCCGTCACCCATGAGTGCGACTATCCCGCCGCCGCCCGCGCCAAGCCGCACATCACGCGGAGTCGCCTGCGCCCGGAGATGACCAGCGGTGAGATTGACCAGGCGGTGCGCACGCAGATCAGCGCCGACGCGCACACGCTCTACACGATTGACCGCGACCTGCTGGCCCGGCTCGCCCCCGACCTGATCGTGACGCAGCAACTCTGCGAGGTCTGCGCCGTCGCCTATGACGAGGTGCTTGACGCGGTGGCAACGTTGCCCCGTCGCCCGGAGGTGCTGAACCTGGAGCCAATGTCGCTCGCGGACGTGCTTGACGACATCACACGTGTCGGCGCGGCGACGGGTAGAACCACGGAGGCTGAGCGGCTCGTCGGAGACCTGCGGGCACGGGTCGAGCGTGTGCGCGAGCGAGTCAGGGCGGCCAGCAATCGTCCGACGGTCGCCTTCCTCGAGTGGATTGACCCACTGTTCTGCGGCGGCCACTGGAATCCCGAACTGGTGGAGATGGCGGGCGGCAACGATCCGCTGGGTCGCCTCGGCCAGCCGGCGACGACCGTCGCCTGGGAGCAGGTGCGCGCGATGGCGCCAGAGGTGATGGTCATCTCGTGCTGCGGCTTCACGGCGGAGCGCACCCGCCAGGAGTTGCCCATCCTCGAAAGGCAGCCGGGCTACGGCGAGCTTCCGTGTGTTCGCGAGGGCCGCGTGCATGTGGTGGACGGCAACGCCTACTTCAGCCGGCCCGGCCCGCGCCTGGTGGATAGCCTGGAGATTCTGGCGGGGTTCATTCACCCGGAAAGCTGACCCTCCCCGCTGTTCCCGCACATCCTGCTCGCGTTGGCGCGCTATGAGGAGCCGCCCCTATTCGACCAAGACCGTCACCGCGCTCGACATGGGCAACTGGAGGACTCGCTGAGGTTAGTCGAGGTTAGCCGCCAGGTCCTGATAGGATGGGACGAGCTCGTTCCACCGCGCCTCGACGTCGCCAGGCTCCCGTCCGGCAATGTAGGCGTCGAGGTTTTCGGCGTGGATCTGCCATCCGGCCCCATAGAAGGCGATCTTGTCCAGGGGCATGCCCTGGATCTCGGCGACCAGGATGGTCTTGTCGCCGTCGGCGGTCAGCGTGACCTCGATGACCTCGTCGAACGGGGGCGCGCCTTGCCCCTTCCGATAGGACTCCTCAGTTTCCCTGGTCGTCACCAGCAGCCGTCGCGGCGGCTCGCACGCTTCGACGCGCCCGGCGCTCTCGACGTCATCTGCTTCGAGGTACACTCTGAACGCACCGCCGGGCCGGAGGTCGCCTTTTACCTTGCCGTGCCAACGGGCCAGGCGGTCGGGCACGGTGAACGCCGACCACAGGTCATCAATAGTGGTGTCGTAGCGGTCTTCGATGCGCACGACGCCCACGCCGTCCTTCGATCGCAGGCTTCCCAGGATGCGGCCGCTTCCAGGCGCGTTGCTGGTCATCAGATGCTCCCTCGTCCACGTTTTCCCCGTGCGCAGTTTCGATGGCATGAAATTACCAAAGTAGCTAGTAACTGTCAAGATACATCAAGAGCGCGAGTGCGCCAGACCACACCAACAAAACCGGAGGTCGCTGAGGATCCCGCCGCCAGGGCGCCGAAGCCCGATCTTGGTACATATCCATGACATCTGCCGCTGTAGTGATGGCCCGTCGGTCTGAGCTCACAGGCGATGGCGCTCTCTGTCACATCGCACGGGTTCCGCTCGTCACCATACCGACGGGACAACCACAACCACGCGAACAGGGGAATGCGGCCAATGAACGACGACACACACGACTGGCTTGCGCAGCGCTTCGAGGCCGAGCGGCCCCATCTGCGGGCTGTGGCCTACCGGATGCTCGGCTCCCTGGTGGAAGCGGAAGACGCCGTGCAGGAGTCCTGGCTGCATCTCAGTCGCTCCGGCGCCAGCGGTGTGGAGAACCTGGGTGGGTGGCTTACGACGATCGTCGCGCGGGTATGTCTCGACATGCTGCGCACGCGCAAGTCCCGCCGCGAGGATTCCTTTGGAGATCAGCCGCCCGAACCGCTGCTGAATCGCGCGGGCGGGATAGACCCTGAGCGCGAGACGCTGCTGGCCGACGCGATGGGTCTGGCGCTGCTCGTCGTTCTGGACACGCTGAATCCCGCGGAGCGCCTCGCCTTCGTCCTGCACGACCTCTTCGACGTGCCTTTCGATGAGATCGCTCCCATCGTGGGGCGCACGCCAACGGCCGCGCGACAACTCGCCAGCCGCGCCCGCCGTCAGGTGCAGGGCAAGGGCGTCGAAACGGAGACGACCGCCGAGGCCGATAGCGCGCGCCAGCGTGCGGTCGTCGCGGCCTTCCTCGCCGCCTCGCGCTCCGGCGAATTCACCGCGCTGCTCGCCCTGCTCGACCCAGAGGTCGTCTGCCGCGCCGACACCGCCGTCGTCGCCACTGGCGCGCCAAGCGAGGTCCGTGGCGCAACGGCCGTCGCCCAGCACTTCTCTGGACGCGCCCGGGGCGCGCGCCTCACGCTCATCAATGGCGTCGTGGGAGCCGTCTGGTCATCCGGTGGGCGGCCACGTGTCGTCTTCAGCTTCACGGTAGCGGATGGGAAGGTCGTCGCCATCGAGATGATCGCCGATCCCACCCGGCTAGGCCAGCTCGAACTGACGCCGCTTGACGATGCGTGATTGCGAGTTGTGGCTATTCGACCGGGCTTGCCACGGCGCTATGGATGCGCAGGAGGTCCGGGATAGTCTCTGGTGGCCGGCGTCCCATGCCGCACTCGGTGGCCACCCCGAAGTTCGCGACCGCCCGCCGCGCCGCCGCACCGCGAGCGGGTCTGGCCGATTGCCCGCCCGTCCGCCGGCGCCGCTATAATCTGCACGGTTTCGACTACCGCCGGCCAGGCGACCACCGAAGGGAAGTGTAAGATGATACTCGTCACAGGGGCCGCGGGATTCGTCGGCCGGCACGTCGTCGCGCGCCTGGTGGCCGAGGGCGAACATCCCCGCTGCCTCGTCCGCGACACAGCGAAGGCGGCGGCGAATCTGCCCGCGCAGAGCGTCGAACTCGTCGAGGGCGACACCACCAAACCGGCGACGTTGGAGGCCGCTGTAGCCGGGGTGGATACCATCATCCACGCCGCGTTCATCACCGCCGAACGCAAGCAAGGTCCCGGCGTCAATTACCGGGAAACTAACGTCACCGGGACGCGCAACCTCGTCGCGGCGGCCAAACGCGCCGGGGTGACGCGCGTCATAGAGGCCGGCGGCCTGGGCACGAAGCCCTCCCGCGCGGGGTCGTACATGGAGGGGCGCTACCTCGCGGACCAGAGCATCAAGGAGAGCGGGCTGGCGTGGTCCATCCTGGGACCGTCGGTCCAGTTCGGCCAGGGCTCGGCGTTCATCGCCGGGCTGGCGGACCTCATTCGCAAAGCGCCCGTCGTGCCGATGATCGGCAACGGCAAACGCGAGTTCCAGCCTATTTGGGTGGAGGACGTTGCGCGCTGCCTGGTCCAGATGGCGCGTGAGCCAGGGCGGTATGATGGCAGGTCCATCGAGGTGGGAGGCCCAGAGGTCTATACATACGCGCGGATTCTGGATATGCTCATGGCGAGCCTGGGTAAACGCAAGCTGAAGGTACCGGGGCCGATGCCGTTCGCCGCATTGGGCGCGCTGGCGATGGAGCTGACGCTGCGCAAGCCGCCGATCACGACGGCCGCGCTGGGTCTGTTTACCTTCGACAACGTGACCACGCTCGACGCCGTGCGGCGCGAATTCGGCTTCGCGCCCCTGTCGCTGCCGGCGTATCTTGCCGAGCATGGGGTGTGACCTACCGCACAGCATCGTTCGCTTGAATGCGGTATGCTCACCGCAGCCGACGACGCGCAACGGCAGGGCGGCTCCCGCCGGGGCGTGTCGCCGGTTCTTTCATGGGTGAAGACGGGCGAACGGAGACGGCAGACGCGCGGAGGAGATGCGATGGAGACCGAGAAGTGCCTGCGCTGCGGGACGCCCTACGCGCCGGACGCCACCGTCTGTCTCACGTGTGGCGCGCCCATCGGCGAGACACGCTCCTCCACTCAGCCGGTCCGCGCCGTCAAAGTGCCGCGCGACGAGCCGGAGACACCCACCAGCGAATCCGCGCCCGCCCCGGAGGCCGACCCCAGCCGCGTCCGCACCCTGGCCAGCGCAAGCGCAGCCGTCGCCACGAGGCCAGCGCAGCCTTCCGCGCCGCAACGTCGTGGACCCGGGCGCGGGCTCTTCGTCGCCGTGTTTCTGCTCGTGCTGGCGCTGGCCGCTGGGGCCGTCTACGCCGCGCATATCATCACGGCCGCGCCGCCGGTCACGCATCAGAGCGTCTACCACGATCCACAACACCGCTTCAGCTTCACCCGTCCGACACTCTGGCAGGTGACGACCACGACGGATGGCGCGCTGCTGACGGATTCCGGCGGCGTGAGCACCGCGCAGATCAGCGTCTCGGCGCCCCCCGCCGGGCAGGACGCGGCCACCGAGGCCGATAGCCTAGCCAAGTCGCTCGGACTCAGCGCCGATACGCCGCAGAGCATCGCCGGCGAGGAGTGGCAGCAGCGGAGCGGGCAGGTGACGGGCACGGACGGCGCGGTGCATCAAGTCGCGCTGCTGGTGACGCTGCACGCGGGCCAGCTCTACGTCATCAAGTTCTCCAGTCCGACGGCGAGCTACAGCGGCATCAACAACCTCGTCTACCAGCCGCTGCTGGCGTCATTCCAGTTCGCGTAGGGGGAAGCCTCACCCCAACCCTGGCCACCGAATGCGCGTACACACGTTGGCACACGCATCGCGCGCGGATGGCGCGCACGGTATTGGAGTGACACGACCCAGGGAGGGAACGGCATGAGCTACAATCGGCGCTCGGGCGGGATGGGCTGCTTTTCGGCGACGGCGCTCGCGCTGGTCGTCATCTTCGTCCCTGTCATCGGCCATATCATCCTGACGGTGATGATTCTCGGCGACGACCTGAGCAGCGGCGAGAAACTGCTCTGGCTGAT
>DATEGV010000395.1:0-12140 GCA_035279925.1 Ktedonobacterales bacterium
GTCATCCTCTTCATGCTCATCTACTACCGACTGCCTGGTCTGCTCGCGGACGTGGCGCTCGTCTTCTACGCGGGCTTCCTCTTCGCCTCGATCAAGATCCTGGGCGTAACGCTCTCACTGCCGGGCATCGCGGCTATGGTGCTGACGATTGGTATGGCGGTAGACGCCAACGTGCTCATATTTGAGCGGGTGAAGGAGGAGTTACGCGCGGGTAGAACGATGACGACGGCGATAGACGTCGGCTTCAAGCGCGCGTGGCCCTCGATCCGCGACTCAAACGCTTCGACGATGATCACCTGCGCGATCCTGTACTGGTTCGGCAACAACTTCGGGGCGACGATCATCGTGGGCTTCGCGGTCAACCTCTTCATCGGCGTGGCCATCAGCCTGTTCACCGCCGTGGTGGTGACGCGCAACTTCCTGAACATCATGGTGTTCTTCAACATCGCGACGCACCCGTGGCTCTATGGCTTGTCGCGCAGCGCGCTGCCGGTCCGGCGCTACGTCCGGCCAACCTCGCGCATCGCGGAACGCCCAGGCCGGGCCGCAATCGTCAAGGCCGCGCTGGCGGCGGATGACGAAGACGAGGTGGTTGACGAAGCGGTGGACGAGGATGAGGACGAGACATTCGAGCGGGTGGGCAATGTGACGAACGGCCGCGTACCCGCCTCCAGCGCCAGCAACGCATCCGGCGCTCGCGGGACGGAGGAGTAGACCGTGTTCCATCTCACTCGCTACAAATACTGGTTCTTCGGCATCTCCCTGCTGGTCATTCTGCCGGGCTTGATCGCGCTGTTCGCCTGGGGCCTGAACCTTGGCATTGACTACACCGGCGGCAGCGTAATTGACCTGCGCTTCGCCAACAGCGGCGTGACGACGGCGCAGATCCAGCAGGTGTTTCTGCACGGGGCGCACGCGCAGGACGTGACAGTCTATTCGTCCACCGACTCGAAGGCGGTGGTCGGCGGAGTGAAACCCACTCCCGCCGAGCAATATGCCTTCATCCAATTCAGCCGGCCGATAGGGCCGAACGAAGTGACGAGCGTACAGGGGCTGTTGGCGAAGATTGATCCCGCCAATACGGTAACTGTGGATCATGTGTACCAGACTGTCACCGTGAGCGGTCAGCCCGACACGGCGCTGATGGTCGCGCATTTCAAAGATCCGGTTACGTTGAGCGCGGTGCAGGCGGCGCTGCAGACGCTACCACCGACCGACGCGCCGAGTGTGGCCTCCGCGAACGGCAGCCCGACGGCGACTCCGGCTGCGACCGCGACCGCGGCTCCAACGGCGACCGCCTCGGCGAAGGCCACGGCAACCGCGACCGCCACCGCAGCGGCGGGATCATCAACCGGAACGACGACGACCACCCCAACCTTTCCTGTCACGGCGACGAACGTCTCGCTGGGCGCCAATCCGCACACCTTCGAGGTGAACACGCAGACCTCGATTCAGGGTCCGGCCCTCGACAAGATCGTGTTCAGCATGTTCAAGGACTACGGTCCCGTCTTCGTGCAGCAGAAGAGTGAGGTGGGCGCGTCCATCGCGAGCCAGACCACGCAGAAGGCGATCCTGGCGGTAGCGCTGGCGTCGGCGGCGATCCTGCTCTACATCGCCATCGCGTTCCACAAGGTCGGGAGCTTCCGCAGGTCGCTGCGCTTCGGGGCGAGCGCGATCATCGCGCTGCTGCACGACGCGCTGGTGGTGCTCGGTCTGTGGGCGATCTTCGGCCACTTCTTCCACTACAAGGTGGATACGCTGTTCTTGACGGCGATCCTGACGGTGATCGGCTTCTCGGTCCACGACACGATTGTGGTCTTCGACCGGCTGCGCGAGAACCTGGCGCGGCGCACCTCGGAATCTTTCGAGACAGTGGCGGATACGAGCCTGGTTCAGACGATGTCGCGGTCGCTCAACACGTCGCTCACCGTGCTCTTTACACTCTCGGCGCTGACGCTCTTCGGCGGCGAAAGCATCCGCCAGTTCACGCTGGCGCTGTTGATCGGCATCGCGTCGGGAACGTACTCCTCGATCTTCAACGCGAGCATGATCCTGACCGTGTGGGAGACGCAGGAGTACAAGCGCTGGTTCGGGCGCGGCCGCAAGCAGTCCGCGCGGACCGTGGCGTCGGCGACGCGCAGTCGTGAGGTGGCGGGAACGCGCGCGTAGCCTGCTCTTGCGGTACCCCGCCAGCGCGGGCCGCCTCTTCCGTCGAGCCCCCTTCGCTTTCGAGTGGGAGGGGGCTTGCCCGTCGCCGGCATGCGGTCGCGATGTGGACTCCGTCGCTTGACGGCAGGACGCAAGCGGTGTATACTTCGATGCGTTGTGGCGGCGCCTTTCTCGGCGCATGCCGCGACGCCGTTCCTCGGTAGCTCAACGGTAGAGCAGGCGGCTGTTAACCGCAAGGTTAGAGGTTCGAATCCTCTCCGAGGAGCCAGTGCTCCGTTCCCCTCGCCGACTACAAAGCCGCTTGTAGTCGGCATTTTTCATGCTCATGTCGCTGTGAAGTACTGTACTTTACCGCATGCTCGGCGCGGCTCGCGCGTCCGTTGCTTACCGTCGTCGGCCCGCGGGACAAGATGTGCGTCTCGCGTCCGTGTTCCTATTTAGCAGTCGCTTCGTGGCTCGCAGGTTCGATCCGGTTTCACACCGGCCTCCTCTTCTGTGACATACTCATACTGAGCTTTGGCAGCAGAACACACGCAATGAGGGAAAATGAGACATGGCGACGGAACCTATAACAGTCGAGGTAGACGAGGCAGCGGCGCGCGTCTTTAAGAATGCCTCCCCTGAGGAGCGACGTACTCTTGAGGCGCTGGTCAGTCTGCAACTGCTTGAGGCATCGACGCCGAGGCAGTCGTTACGTGAACTAATGGACACCATCAGCCAGCATGCTCAGGAGCGAGGCCTGACCGAGGAGATCTTGCGGGCGATTCTCGTGGACGCAGAGGAAGCGCGGCGCGCGGAATGAGCCATGTGACGGAACTCCGTGCCGTCTTTGACACCAACACCCTCGTAAGTGCGCTGCTCTTTAGCGCCTCGACGCCCCGCCGCGCTCTCGACTACACCTTCAGCCATGGCAAAGTACTCATATCGATGCCACTGGTGCGTGAACTTTACCGGGTACTGCACTATCCACGGTTTGAGCGCTATATCACGCCGGATGAGCGTGCACAGTTCCTGAGCCAACTCACACGTGAGGGCATCATGACGACGATCACCGTGCAGTTGCAGGTGGTTCGAGATCCCAACGACAACTTCGTGCTCGAACTCGCCATCAGTGGCGGCGCGAGCGTCATCATCAGTGGTGATAGCGATCTACTCACGCTTGGCCGCTACGACAGTATTCCTATCCGCACGCCCGCTCAGTATCTGCAAATCGTCGCGCCGCTCCCTACCTCTACAGACGATACCACGACGTAATGCCCTGCCAGCTGTTTGCGAAACGAACGCATGTTGGGCGCCGGGAGTACCGCGTCACCCACATCGAAGTCGGCGACCACCGCGACCACCTTCACCGCCGCTTTGACCGCGTGCGTGACGGCGTGGACAATCGCGCAGACGACCCAGCAGTGCCCGGTCGGGTCCAGGCGGATGAGGGGGTTGCCCGCGACATAGGCGTAGCGCGAGAGCGACCAGGGATCATCGCCCGGCAGCACGCTGTCGGCGGAGGTGAACTGGCCGGCGAGCGGATCGTAGTAGCGCGCGCCGTAGTAGTCCAGCCCCGTCGTCGTGTCGGAGTGCTGGCCGGTGAAGCCGTAGTCGGTGGGCATCGTCCCACTGCTGTAGCGCACGCCGCCATACGGCGCGTAGAGCGAGCGTTTGCGCTAATACGCGTTTGGTCGCTGTGCCATCCGTTCCAGCGGGTTGAGACTCAATGCAGCACGAGACGAAAGGTATGGTCCTTCATCTGCCACGTCACATACAGCGGCGCGTCGCCAGCGAGCGCGTCGAGCGTCTTGCGTGCCCAGGCCACGCTGTCTGCGGCGTCTGGAGGGTTGGGGGGCCCATCGTCAGGGTACACCAACTTGTAGTAAAATGCGCCAGCCGGCGTGAGATACTGGTACATCCGAAGGGAACGGTCCAAGTGAATATCGGTCAACACCGCCGTCACCTCGGTGAGCACCACCTGAAAGAGCGTCTCATCTTCCGCATCGACAGCGGTGAGTGCGGCTTGCGCTTGTTTCACATCGTCTACCAGGCGGTGATACTCATGGAGCGCGGCCTCAATGTCGGCGTGTGGGAAAAGCGCGAGGAACGAGCTCAAGGCGCGCAACGCCTCATACCACCGCCTCTCATCCACGCTCAGATATTCTGTCAGATCGTACTTGAAGTACGCCTTCTCGAGCTCCCAGTGCCCACTCTCCAGCCGCCGACGCAGACCTGCGAGATAGTGCGCATCGTTCGTGAACGCAGCATCTGTGAGCTCACTCACCACACCGCCCCATCGAAGGCTGTCGAAAGAGTACGACCGCAGCGACGCTTGGCACCTGCGCACGATGCGACGTGCTCGCCTTGTCGTGGCTGGAGTCTGCTCCTGAAACAGGTTGACCGCGCGCAGCAATAGTCGCGGATAGTTCACTCTTGAGGCCACGCGCGGTCACTCCTCCCCCCGCAGGGGAATGCACGTCTGGCGGGCGCCAACATGAACCGAGCCAGGAGCGCACGGAGCGCTCGCACTCACACTGGCTCGGGACTGTCGACTGAGGCTTGTCACGAGAGCAAGCCCTGCCCGATTACTACCTTTCGTGATGATGCCAGAACTCGTCACCATTCTGCCAGTAGTGGTTATATACTTCCTTCCCTCCCCCTTCCCACGTTTCTATCTTATACCGCCAGTCATTGTCATTGAATACGTAATCAGAGCCCTTTCGAGACTTGATGAAGTCTCGGAATGCCTGGCTCTTGTTCGGCTGATCGCGGAACTTGTTGTGGTTTTGCCTGTAGCGTTGCTGCTGCAACCCTTCGCGTTGCTGCCCCTCATAGTAGTAGTTTTGACCGGACCCCAGTTTAGTGGGATCTGGCTTACCACTCTGGCCACAATTGTGGACGACATACTCACCTGCACCGACAGCGAACGTATGCACGTTGCTGACGGTCAGGTCCCACATCGCGACTGTGCCCGGCTCGCTGCGCACCCCCACCACGACGGCCACACTGCCATCCACCCGTTGCACCGGCTCGCCCACGCGCAGGAAGCTGGCGAGGATCCAGCCGTGATCGGCGGTCAGCCACGGGTGGTTCGTCGTCATCTGGATCGTCTCGTCGGGAGTGGAGCTCGCCTGCGGAGGGGCGTGCGCGCCATGTGCGCGACAGGTCAGGTTGCCGCTGGCGTCGTAGCTGGCGGTGTAGGCGCTGCCGATGCTGGTCGCGCCGTGGACATGGGCGGGATCGCCGTAGGTGTAGCTGCCCAGGGGTCCACTGGTGAGCCGGCCAAACATGTCGTAGCTGTACCCCTGGCTATACTGCGCGGCGGTGAGCGTGCCCGACGTCGGCGTGTTGCCGCAGGGCGCCGTGCCCGTCGAGCCGGCCCAGGTCAACCGATCCTGCTCGTCATAGCAGAACGCCTGGTGGTCCGTTCCCGCCGGCAGGGTGGTGTTCAGCGCGCTGACGTTGCCGCTCGCGTCGAAGCCGGCGCTGGCGGGCTTCGCTGCCTACCACCCCAGTCAGAGGCGAACATATCCGCCGACCGCTCGTTCCGCGCCTTGTCCGCAAGGGGATGTAAGGGAACATTAAGGCCGCGAGGGCTCCCCAGTCCTTGTTATTAGCCCTTGCGCGGGATAGTGAGGAAGGGAACGGCGCAACCGAGCAGCGCGACGACGGCGGCCACAAACAGCGCCAGCGGAATCGAACGCTCGACGATCGACCCGCCGAGCGCGGAGCCGACGGGGATGCCCGCGAAGTTCAGCGCCATCGAGACGGCGAAGACTCGCCCAAATAGGCGTGGGTCGGTACGCCGCTGCCGCAGGGCGAACAGGCCAATGTCAATTGGTCCAGAGGCCAGGCCGAACATTGCCATCGCCAGCACGACGGCCACCGGCGACCGCGCCAGCGTCAACGCGCACCCAACCGCCGCCAGCGCCAGCCCGGACGCGATGATCGGGCGCTCCCGGCCCTCCGTGTTGAGGCTGCCGACGAGGGCTCCCGCCACGATGGTCGTGACGCCGGCCACGGCCCATAAAGCGCCGACGCCACCGGGACCCCAATGGAAGTCGCGCAGGACCAGCACCGGCAGCGCCACGCTGAGGACGCCGGCGGGAATATTGGTCGCCCAGAGTGTGAAGACCACGCCGCGTAGCGTCGGGTGCCGCACCACGTAGACCACCGCCTGCCACGACGCACGCACCAGCGACTCACGCGAGGAAGGCTCCGTCGCTGGGTCGCGCATCTTTAGCAATACCAACCCCGAGGCGACGAAGAAGCCAGCCGTGATGTAGAACGCGCCTTCGCCACCGAACCACGCGACGAAGAAGCCGGCGAGCGCCGGGCCGAAGACCGATGCGATCGCTTGGCTACCGCTATCCACGGCGTTGGCGCGATCCCACAGCTCACGTGGGACCACCAGCGGAAAGAGCGTGCGCGTGCCGCTGGCCGTTAGCGGCCCCGTCAGCGAACCGAGGGCGACGATGATGAGGAGCAGCGCCGAACTCAGATGGTGCAACAACGAGAGTGTGGCCAGCAGCGAGAGCGCCACCGTGCCGACGGCGTAATCCACGAGGATCAGTCGCACGCGCCCATGTCGGTCGAGCAGCGCGCCCGCGAGCGGACTTATCACGAGGCCCGGCACGACCGAGAGGAAGGCGGCGAATCCGGCCAGCGCGGGCGAGTGATACCGCTGGAGGACAAACAAAATGAGGGCGATCTGCCAGAGATTGCCGCCGATACGTCCCAGGACCGTGGCCGAGGCCAATCGCGGGAAGGTGGGCAGCGCGAAGAGACGCCGGTAGCTGAGGTCGGCGGCGCGCGGCGCGACGATGCCGTCCGCGTCGTGGATCTCGTGGGTTTCGACGGGCATGAACTGGCCTTTGCGTACCGATCAGTATGATGCGCGTCATCCTCGTGTGAGGCGCATGTATAGCCTACCACGGCGTGCCGAGTGCCAGCCGTCAGGTTTCTGTGAGCATTTTGCGCCTGCGTCCAATGCGCCACCCACAGAGAACCACGACTGACCACGATTGGACGCCATCACAATCCATGCAGCATGCCCACCGCCTGCAACGGCAGGAACATCAGCCACAGCGCCGCGCAGAGCGCCAGCCACGTGCGCCTGCCCGCGAACCGCGCGTCGCAGAGCGGGATGCAGTAGAGCGCGGCGAGTACGACGCCCAGCGTGAGGCGCGCCGACGCAAACTGGTCAATATAGGACGAGGCCGGCAGCAGTAGCACGAACAGCGCGACATTCGCCAGGAGCGTCCAGATGGCCGGCGAGAGGAGGTCCACGCGCAGTGTCCGTAGCGCCACCACCGCGCAGATCAGCGCCGGCGCCACGACGCAGAGCAGCTCCACATACTGGAAGCCGCTCCATGGCCAGTACGCCGCGAGTCCCGCAAAGGGAACCAGCTCAAAGCGGACAGAGGCCGGCGTGCCGAGCGACCCGAGCCACAGCAGCAGGAACAGCTTGTACGCCGCGAACGGCGTCAGCGCCAGACCCAGCAGCGAGGCCGCCCGGCGCCAGTTCTCGCGCGCCCGTTGTCGCAGGCTCGACTCGCGCGCGCCGCTAGCGAGCAGCGCAACGCCATAGATCACCGCAAACACCGCCGTTGTCTCGCGGGTGAGGATCGCCAGCGCGAAGGAGACACCCGCCGCCAACACCCGGCGTCCCGCGCCAAAGTCGAGCAGGTAGACCGCCAGGGCGACGAAGGCGTAGGCCAGCGGTTCGGTGAGGTCGCCGTTGAGCGCGATGAACATGCCCAGCGAGAGGCCGTAGATCAGCGCCAGCCACGGCGAGATGCCCTTGCGCCGCAGCCACGCGCCCACGACGAGCGTTCCCGCCGGCACGGCCAGCCAGTTGACCGCGACCAGCGCGTATGGAACAAGGCTCGCCTGCCCGAACGCCAGAAGGCGCGCCACCATTGGATAGAGGATGCGTGTATAACGATACGCGGGGAAGTCCATGTACCAGCGCGCGTGAACGGGGTCCAGGGCCAGGAAGTAGCAGTACTGCCCGTCGTAGCCGAGCGGGTCACGATATATGTAGCGCGGATCGTAGCGGATGACGGCGCTCGCGTGGCCGCGGAGAATCGCCTGCTTTCCGATGACGATGAAGTCGCGCACGTCGTGGCCCATGACGAAGTGTAGCGCGATCCACAGGCCGTAGAGCGCGAACACGAGCGCGGCGACGGTCCATTCGGGCCGCCAGCGTAGCAAAGGCGCAGCGTCCCGTGCGGGCGGCGCGCTCGTCGTCTGAGCGGTTGGCGTCATTCCAGGCATCGCGCGTTTTCCTGTCCGTTCCGCGGTCTCGTGTTGCGCCGTTTGACGCGGCAACGACTGTAAAGGCGCGGCCTTTAGGCCACATGGCGCCTGTACTCCGGCCAGTCATGGCCGAGAGGAACCTCCGTCACCTGATGTTACCCGGCCAAGTATGCCAGAGGAGGGCCGCCATCATCAAGCGGCGCGGACCTTCGCCGTTTCCGCGTGGTGGACGGATGGCGTTCATCCTAGCTATGAGCGGATGACGACGCATGGTAGGCAAGCGCCGTGCCTGGACGGACCGAAGACGACCATGTGCGCGGCCTGTGGGGCGAACGAGACAGCCTATCCGTCGCGCGCTGCTTTGACACGCCAGTGGCCACGGGATACAATGCAAGAGATCGAGGAGCCGCTGCCTGATGAATGAAGACACCACCGCAAAAACCGTCGCGTCACCCATTCGCGGTTTCTCCGTTCCCCGACTGGAGAAGCTGCTGGCGCTGCCATTGCTCTACAAGGTACTGGCGGCGAATAGCATCGTCATCTTGATCGGCGCGACGCTCGGCACGTACCTGGCCACGCAGCTGCAGGGAACCAGCCGGCCCATCATCCTGATCGGCTTCGTCGCCTCTGGCCTCGCGATAAGCGTCGTCATCAATTTTGCCCTACTCAAGCTTGCGCTCTATCCGCTGGATAGGCTCCGCGAGACGATGCGGCAGGTCCAGAGTGGCGACCTCGACCATCAGGCGCAGATCACCGGGCGCGATCCCGACGCGGACCAGCTTGCGGTGGCGTTCAATACGATGCTGAGCGCGCTGGACGAACTGGCGAAGTCGCGCGCCACACAGATTCTGCACGCGCAGGAACAGGAGCGCAAGCGGATCGCGCGCGAACTGCACGACGAGACCAGCCAGGTGCTGACCTCGCTCTTGATTAGCCTCGCGTTGCTCGAGGAATCGGTGGCCGAGCCGGCCGCGCGGGCGCGCATCTCCGACACGCGGGCGCTGGCGCACCAGACGTTGCGAGCGGTGCGCAATCTCAGCATTGACCTGCGCCCCAGCGCGCTGGACGACCTGGGGCTGCTACCAGCGCTGCGCTGGTACATCAAAGAATACCAGCAGAAGTGCAGGATCGAGGTCGAGTTGACGACGAGCGGCTTCAAAGAGCGACTCTCGCCCGAGATGGAGACGGCGCTCTATCGCATCACGCAGGAGTCGCTGACGAATACGGCCAAGCATGCCCAGGCGAGCAAAGTCTGGGTGACGATGAAGCAGGACGGGAGGCAGGCGTTGGTGCGGGTGCGGGATGACGGGCAAGGATTCGACGCGCAGGCGGTGCTCAAGACGCCGTGGCAGGACCGCGGCCTTGGGCTGGCCGGCATGCTCGAGCGCGCGTCGTTGCTCGATGGCAACGTGCAGATCCACTCGACACCGGGCGCGGGCACCACGATAGATGTGACGATACCGCTCGCGCGGACAGTTCCCACAGAGACGCCGGCGGTGCTGGCATGAGAGCGCAAACACATATGAACGACGACCTGCTTGACCTGATCCGCGCGAACACGTCCACGGAGGCGCCCGCGCCGCTCTGTGGCGACGACAAGATTCGCGTGCTGCTTGCCGACGACCACACGATCCTGCGCGCCGGCCTGCGGATGATGCTCAACGTGCAGCCGGACATCGAGGTGATCGGCGAGGCAAGCGATGGGCGACAGGCCATCGGCGAGGCGCAGCGGCTCACGCCGGACGTGATTCTGATGGATATTACGATGCCCGAATGCAACGGTATCGAGGCCACGCGCCAGGTGAAGCGCCTGCTCCCGGATGTGCGTGTGCTCGTGCTGACGATGCACGAGAATGAGGAATATCTGTTTCAGATGTTGCGCGCGGGGGCCTCCGGGTACATGCTCAAGGAGGCTGCCGACACCGATCTGATCTCCGCGATCCGCGTAGTACACTCAGGTCGCTTCTATCTCTCCCCCTCCGCCCAGTCCATGCTTGTCAGCGACTACCTGCAGCGCGTGCATACCGGTGAGGAGCGCGACAGCTATAGCGCTCTCACCGAGCGTGAGCGGGAGATCTTGAAGCTCGTGGCCGAGGGCTACACGAACAACCAGATCGCCGAACGGTTGTTCATCAGCCCGAAAACGGTAGATACGCACCGCACGCACATCATGGACAAGCTCAATCTGCACAGCCGCGCCGAGCTCGTCAAGTATGCGATGCGGCGCGGACTGCTCGAAGACTGACCGTTCGCGCTAAAAATACACTCCGCGCCCGACGCCCCTTCCCGCTACGCGAATGGGTCCGCGTCGTCATCGTCCTCATCATCGTCGTCTTCAAATTCCTCATCGTCGTCCTCGTCACCGATGGCCAACTCATCTTGATCGGCGAGGAACGAATCGTTGAAGAAGCCGATCTCGGAGCCGCGGTACGCGCTGACAAGCAGATCATCGCGCGGGGTATCGGCGGAGAGCACAAGGTCTTCGTCTATCTGCTCGATGAGCTTGGCGAGGTCCTCACGGCTCAGCTCGCGCTCGAGGACGAGCGTGCAGTGGACAGTGGTGGACGTGAAGTGCAGGTCCACCGTCCCGATACGGGAAGTGCCGAGCATCATGTGGTACCCTTCGGAATTGGGCGTGCGAAACTGGCGATCGAAGCGAACATCTTCCATTCGGTCTCTGCGCGTGGCGCGGGGCCACGCTCCTCCCTTCACAGGCGTGACACGGCAAGCGGCTCTCGCATGCCCGTCGCATTGTCGCACAGAATAGCGTCGCCGGTGCAAGGGGAGAAGGCGCCGGCTTACTCCATCTCACGTGGCGTCCGCAGGTCGCCGGAGACCACGCGCGCCACCGAGTCCAATCGTTGCGCCGCCCGCTCGACCTCCGCCAGCAGCGCGTGCATCTCGAACGGTTTATGCAGAATGGGCACGGCCAAGGTGCGCAGCAACTCGTCAATCGCGGGCGGCCGCTGTACCTGCGGAAAGGCAGTCACCAGCAGATAGGCGTGGTAACCGACGAGGCCCTGATCGGCGGCGACAGCGTTGAGGACACCGAGGCCGCCCAGCTTGGGCATCACGACATCCAGTATGACGATCATGCGCTCAGAGGTCGCGCAGAGGACATCCAGCGCGGCGATCCCGTCTGCCGCTTCCCGCACGGTATAGCCCGCGCTGCTGAGCACTATGCGTACGGCCGCGCGAATCGTCTCGTCGTCATCAACAACCAATACATGCGCCACGCTTGTGTCTCCTTCCGCGCGACTGTGTTCGCCGCGTGTCATTGTCGTTAGCGCCCGCTCGTCCGGCGCCGCAAGCGCCTGGCTCACCCCGCTCGCGCCGCGCCCAGCGAGACGGCGCAATCGTCTCCCGCGCCTTCATCCGTCGAGTCAGCCGCCGCCGTGTCAAGGGGAGGCGCATTCGCGGTCAACGGCAACGCCAGCCAGAACGTGCTACCGACGCCCGGCTCGCTCGCCGCCCAGAGGCGGCCGCCGTGGCGCTCCACGAGCTCACGTGCGATATATAGGCCAAGTCCTAGCCCAACACCGGAGCCATACTGCACCTCGATGCCCGGCGCGCGGTAAAACCGCTCGAAGAGGTGTGGGAGCGCGTCGGCCGCGATGCCCGTTCCTAAATCGCTCACGCCAATCAGTGTCTCGCCGTCCACGCGCGAGAGCGAGACGGTCACGGGATGCTCCGCGGTCGAGTACTTGATCGCGTTGGAGAGCAGATTG
>DATEGV010000396.1:0-4552 GCA_035279925.1 Ktedonobacterales bacterium
CGAAGCCGGGCGTCTCCGGCTCGACCAGGAACGCGCAGATACCCCGGTGGCGCTCGGTGTAATCGCGGCTGGCGAAGACGATGGCAAGCCCAGCGACGTTACCGTTGGTAATCCAGATCTTCTGGCCCTTCAGCACGTAGTCGTCGCCTTCCACGCGCGCCGTCGTCTGGATGCTCGCGGCGTCGGAGCCGGCCTCCGGCTCGGTGAGGCAGTAGCAGCCGATCATCTCACCAGACGCCAGCTTCGGCAGATAGCGCCGCATCTGCTCCTCGCTGCCGAAAGCCGCGACGCAGCCAGCGACGAGGCCCGCATGCACGGTCAGGAAGCCGCGCACCGACGAATCCACCCGGCCGAGTTCTTCCAGCGCCGCGACGTAGCTCACGTGATCCAGCGCGGAGCCGCCATACTCGCGCCCGAACGTCGCGCCGAGGAAGCCAAGCTCGCCCATGCGCCGCACGAGCTTCGTTTGAAACGTGCCCGACTCGTCGGATTCACGCGCCAGCGGAGCGACCTCCTGCTGCGCGAAGTCGCGCGCCAGCAGTTGGATGCGTTGCTGCTCAGTCGTGAGAGAGAAGTCCATCGTCGTCAGCCCTCCTCGCTCGCGCCGATCACCGCCATACCCTCAAGCTCGACCAGCGCCTCCGGCTGGAAGAAGCCCGTCACCTCGAAGAGCGCCAGCGCGGGGTAGTAGCCGCCGAAGAAGCGCCGAAACACCTCCCCCAGGGGCTTGAGCTTCGCCACATACTCGTCGCGGTCGCGCACGAAGATGTTGAGCTTGACGATATCGGTCATCACGCCGCCCGCCTCCACGACCACCGCGCGCAGGTTGCTGAGCGCCTGTTCGAGCTGGCCGGCGAGGTCGCCCGGCGCGACGATCTGCCCGCGCGCGTCGCTTGCGTCCTGCCCCGCCAGGAAGAGCAGCGCCCCGCCCGTCGTCAGCAAGCCGTGATTGAAGCCGCGCGGCGCGGCCAGCGTGGGCGGCGTGATGATGCGTCTGGCCATTGGCTGGCTACCTTCCCGTGAACGTCGGCTTTTGCTTCGCCGTGAACGCCTCGTAGAACGCGCGATGATCCTCGCCCATCAGCAGCAGCGCCTGCGCCTGCGCCTCGGCCTCTATAGCGGAGGCAAGGTCCATGGACTGCTCGTTCTGAAGCATGCGCTTGGTCATGCCGATGGCGAGCGTCGGGCCGGCCGCGAGCCTGCGCGCCCACTCATACGTCTTCGGCAACAGCTCATCATGCGGTACGACCCGATTCACCAGCCCGTACCGCTCCGCTGTGGCGACATCTATGGTATCACCAAGCAGCAGCAGCTCGTATGCCCGGCCCATCCCCACGACGCGGGGCAGCAGGTAACCCGCCCCCATGTCCGCGCCCGTCAGGCCGACGCGACTGAATAGGAAGGCGAAGCGCGCCCGCTCGGAGGCGACGCGCAGGTCGCTGGCCAGCGCCAGCACGGAGCCGGCCCCAGCGGTCATGCCGTTGAGCGCGGCGATGATGGGCTTGTCGAGTGTGCGCATGTGCTGGACGACCGCGCCGGTCATGCGCGTGAACTCGAGATGGCCCTTCATGTCGCGCGCGAGCAACGCCCCGATGATCTCTTCCACGTCGCCGCCGGAGCAGAAGCCCTCCCCGGCGCCTGTCAGCACGACGACCTTGACGGCATCGTCGTAGCGCAGCGTCTCGAACAGGTCGCGTAGCTGCGCGTAGACCGCGAACGTCAGCGCGTTCAACACCTCCGGCCGGTTGAAGGTGATGGTGGCGACGCCGTTCTCCGTCTCGTAGCGGAAGTCATATGCCATAACATTGGCCTTTCTCGCGTTGCCTGTGAGTCCAGTCCAGCTTGGACGGAATTCGTGGTCGCAGGCCCTCCAGGCGCGAATACATTCACCGGCCGGATGCCCACTCCTCCAGCCCCAACTCCTACTCCGCGTGACTCTGTGTAGACTCCGAGTAACTCTGCGTTACCCGTACCTGGTCCTCCCCACCCTAATACACCACCTCGCCGCCGTCCACGTTCAGCGCCTGCCCCGTAATCCCCCTGCTGGTGTCCTGGGCCAGAAAGAGCGCGATGGCGGACACCTCCTCCGGCTGGATCAGCCGGTTCTGTGGACTCATGCGTTCGAGCGTCTGCCGCGCCTGCTCCTCCGACATGCCGGTCCGCGCGACCATATTGGCGACGCTGGCGTCGGTCATGGGCGTATCCACGTAGCCGGGGCAGATCGCGTTGACGGTGATGTTGTAGGGTGTCAGCTCGGCGGCGAGCGCGCGGGTGAGGCCCAGCGCGCCGTGTTTGGATGCGGTATACGCGGCGATATACTTCGCGCCAACCTTCGACGCAATCGAGGCGACCGTGATGATGCGCCCCGAGCGCTGCGCGATCATCGGCTGGACGAACGCCTTCGTCACGTAATAGACGCTGGTGAGGTTGATGGCGAGCATGCGATGCCAGAGCTCGTCGGAATGGGTGGCGAACTTGGCGCTACCGGCGTTTCCCGCGTTGTTGACCAGGATATCAACGCCGCCGAAGGCGCCGTCAAACACGCCGCGCGCGAACGCTTGCACCTGCTCCGGGTCGGTCACGTCGCAGACAATCGCCTCCGCGCGTCTACCCATATCGCGCAGCTCCCCCGCGACCGCCTCGATCTCCGATCCGGTGCGCCCACTCACGACGACATCTGCCCCAGCTTCGGCCAGCGCCAGCGCGATGCTGCGCCCGATACCGCGTCCGCCGCCCGTGACGACGGCGCGCTTGCCCGCGAGCGAATGGTCAACGATTGGCATAGCGTATCCTCCTGGCGACATCGCTGCCTCATCCCCTAAGCGCTGCCCACATGAGGGTTGGGGTACGGTTCACACAGAGTCAAAGGGAGTTGAAACGGAGTCACAGAGAGTTTTGGGTTGTGTTGCTGGTTTCGCGATCTGACCGTGTTGGCTCACGACACTCAGTTACTCCCTTTGACTCTGCGCGTACTCCCTCTCACTCTGTGTGAACCGTACCATATCCGCGCCTCAGGCGCTCCCTTGCCCCATGCACGGCGGCGCCAGTGCGTAGCGGGGGTCAGGGGATGAGGACAACTATCCACTTGCGTATTGTATCAATCTGGTGTTCCATAGGAACCAGGGCACGCGACGAAATGGACGGTCAGGCGTGTCCGACTGGCTCGATGAGGAGAGAAGACACATGAGTACGGCAACCGGCGACATACAGTTCCGGAACTATATCGGCGGCGAGTGGGTCGCGGCGGCGTCTGGCGCGACGACGGAGAATCACGATCCCGCCAACGGCGACCTCATCGGGCGCTTCCCGCGCTCCGGCGCGGCGGATGTGGAGCGGGCCGTGGCCGCCGCAAAAACCGCGTTCGAGGGCTGGCGCAAGACGCCGGCTCCCAAGCGGGGCGAGATCCTTTATCGTGTGGGGCAACTCCTCGCCGAACGCAAGGAAGAGATCGCCCAACTGCTGACGCGCGAGATGGGCAAGGTGCTGGTCGAGGCGCGCGGCGATGTACAGGAAGGCATAGATATGGCCTTCTACATGGCCGGCGAGGGGCGGCGACTCTTCGGGTCCATCGTGCCTTCGGAGCTGCCCAACAAAGCCGCGATGGGCGTCCGCGAGCCAATCGGCGTCGTCGCCTGCGTCACGCCGTGGAACTTCCCCGTCGCGATTCCAAGCTGGAAGACGATGGCCGCGCTGATCGCCGGTAACACCGTCGTCCTCAAGCCGGCGACCGATACGCCGCTCTCCGCGCTCAAGCTGGTCGAGGTCTTCGCGGACGCCGGGCTGCCCGCCGGTGTGCTGAACTTCATCTGCGGCAGCGGCGGCGACGTTGGTATGCCGCTCGTGCGCCACCCCGATGTCGCGGCCATCTCCTTCACCGGGTCGAACGACGTAGGCCGCGAGGTAAACGTCGAGGCGGCGCGGCAACTCAAGCGCGTCACCCTGGAGCTCGGCGGCAAGAACGCGATCATCGTCATGGACGACGCCGACCTCGAGCTGGCGGTGGACGGGATCGTGTGGAGCGCCTTCGGCACGGCGGGGCAACGCTGCACGGCCTGTAGCCGCGTCATCGCGCAGCGCGGGATTCGCCCGAAGCTCGAAGAGGCGCTGCTGGAGCGCGTCGGTCGCCTGCGCCTGGGCCACGGCCTTAGCCCGGAGACGGATGTCGGCCCGCTGATCAACCGTTCGCAGCAAGAGCGCGTCCACAGCTACATGGCGGTGGCGCGTGAGGACGGCGCGCGTATCCTCTGTGGCGGCGAGCCGGCGCGCGAGGGCGAACTTGAGCGCGGCGCGTTCTATAGTCCGACCCTCTTCGGCGGCGTCCGCCCGGAGATGCGCGTCGCCCAGGAGGAGATCTTCGGGCCGGCCCTCTCCGTCATCGAGGTCGCCTCGCTGGAAGAGGCGATTGCCGTCAACAACGGCACGCGCTACGGGCTGTCAAGCTCGATCTTCACCCACGACATCAACGCCGCCAACGTTGCCATGCGTGATCTCGCATCGGGCATCGTCTACGTCAACGCCGGCACCATCGGCGCAGAGATCCAGTTGCCCTTCG
>DATEGV010000397.1:0-8790 GCA_035279925.1 Ktedonobacterales bacterium
CCCGCCACACCGGAAGCCGCCACACCGGAAGCCGCCACACCGGAAGCCGCCACACCGGAGACCGCCGCCACAACGGAGACCACGACCGACGAAAAGCCGGCCGTGACCGCCGAGAAGCCGAGCGGCGCGAGCGAGGCGTAACGCCGAGTAGACCCGCCGTCCACGTTGAGACGCCGGGTACAGCGACCGACCGACAGACAGGGACCGCCAGCGCAGCCGCGTGTGGCGGTTTCCCTTATTGGAGGCAGGACCGTCCGCGTGACTTTCTGGCGGGCGGCTGGACTGTTAGCCAGGAATGTCGTACTTTCAGAGGACTATCATCTGATGTGTGGGCCGCAAACACGCCGCCTGGCCGCTCATGCCGGCGCCGTCGAGGTCGCCCACCCTCCACAGATGGGCAGTAGGCAAAGACGCCTCCTCAGCGTGTACTATCTAATAAGTGGTCATCGCCCGTGGTGGCCGCCGACATGTAGCGTGTCGGCAGGGAAGCGGGATCCGAGCAGATATCGGACAAAGGATGTCTCTTAGCGCGCCCCTCGGCGCAGGTCAGCCGGCGATTCAACCGCCGGCGGCGATTATTCGCCAACGAGAGTTGGTGCGAAGATTGCGTTAGTGAGAAGGGGAGGCGTATCGGCGCGAGAAGGCAGAGTGGATGCGCGAAGGCGACATCACACTTCTAATTCCGGCTCCGACAAGAACACATGAGAGATGTTCCGATCGAGAGAGGTTCCAGATGACACCCTGGAGGGGGGCCGCGCGAACGATGCGCGACGCCGCCCAGGCTACACGCAAGCCTTTCAAGTGAGGGGACCACGGTTGGCGGAAGATATGCGCCTGGCTGCTGCCCTGGGGCAGCGCGGTGGCAGGCACACCGCAGCGCGAAGCCGCTTCGTAAGCGGTTTTGTACGGCTGAGCTTTCTTGACGGCTGACCGTGGATGGCGTATCATTAATGCGGGTTTACCTGACCTGGAGGGGGCCCGTTTCCACCCTCAACCTTGAAAGGGGGGATGAATCAGGTGAACGACAGAGAGCGATTCGATAAGTTTACGGAACGGGCTCGCAAGGTGCTGAGCCTGGCACAGGAAGAAGCCCAGCGCTTCAACCATAATTACATCGGCACTGAGCATCTGCTTCTCGGTCTCGTGCGCGAGGGCGACGGCGTGGCGGCGAAGGTGCTGAACAACCTCGGCGTGGAACTGAACAAGGTGCGTAGCGCCGTCGAGTTCATCATTGGACGCGGCGACCGCATTGTGCTTGGGGATATCGGCCTGACGCCGCGCGCCAAGAAGGTGATCGAGCTGGCGGTGGACGAGGCGCGTCGCCTCAATCACCACTACATCGGCACCGAGCATCTGCTCCTTGGTCTCGTGCGCGAGGGCGAGGGCATCGCGGCGGGCGTGCTCGAAAGCCTGGGTGTGAACCTCGAAAAGGTGCGCACGCAGACGATTCAGGTGCTCAGCCAGACGGGCGGCGCGCATAGCGAGTCCGGCCGGGGCGAGAAGCACTCCAAGACGCCGACGATTGACCAGATGGGCATTGATCTGACGGCGCAAGCGCGCCAGAGCAAGCTCGATCCCATCGTCGGTCGCGAGAAAGAGATCGAGCGGGTCATCCAGATCCTCTCGCGCCGGCAGAAGAACAATCCCGCGCTGATCGGCGAGCCGGGCGTCGGCAAGACGGCCATCGTCGAGGGCCTCGCGCAGCGCATCATCTCCGGGGAAGTGCCGGAGACGCTGGCGGGCAAGCGCCTGCTCACGCTGGACGTTGGCTCGCTCGTCGCGGGCACGAAGTATCGCGGCGAATTTGAAGAGCGGCTCAAGAAGATCATCGAGGAGATTCGCTCCAGCCAGGACTGCATCATCTTCATTGACGAGGTGCATACCCTGGTCGGCGCGGGCGCGGCGGAGGGGGCGGTGGACGCCGCGAACATCCTGAAGCCGGCGCTCTCACGCGGTGAGCTCCAGTGCATCGGCGCGACCACCCTCGACGAGTACCGCAAGTACATCGAGAAGGACGCGGCCCTGCAACGCCGCTTCCAGGAAGTGATCGTGCGCGAGTCCACCGTCGAGGAGACGATTCAGATCCTCAAGGGCATTCGCGAGAAGTACGAGCAGCACCACCGGCTCACCATCACGGACGACGCCCTGCGCGCCGCCGCTGAGATGGGCAGCCGCTATATCACGGACCGTTTCCTTCCCGACAAGGCGATTGACCTGATTGACGAGTCGGCCAGCCGCGTGCGCATGCAGCGTTCGCTCGCTCCCCTGAACCTCAAGGAAGCGATGCGTGGGCTGGAGGCGGTGCTGCGCGAGAAGGATGAGGCGATCCAGAACCAGGACTACGCGCAGGCGGCGGAGCTGCGTGATCGCGAGGTCAAGCTGCGCGAACGCATCTCAAAGCTGGAGTCCGGGTGGCACCGCGACCAGGGCAACGAGAAGCCCGTGGTCGGCGAGGAAGACATCGCGCAGATCGTCTCGATGTGGACGGGCATCCCGGTCATGCGGATCGCGCAGGAGGAGTCCGCTCGCCTGCTCGATATGGAGAGCGTGCTGCATAAGCGCGTGATCGGCCAGGATGAGGCGATTGAGACGGTCAGTCGCGCCGTTCGTCGCGCGCGCGCCGGCCTGAAAGATCCGAAGCGCCCGATTGGGTCCTTCATCTTCATGGGACCGACGGGCGTCGGTAAGTCGGAGCTCGCGAAGGCGCTGGCCGAGTTCATGTTCGGTAGCGAGGACGCGCTCATCAAGATTGACATGTCCGAGTTTATGGAGCGGCACGCGGCGGCGCGTCTCGTGGGCGCCCCTCCCGGATATGTCGGCTACGAAGAGGGTGGCCAGCTGACCGAGGCCGTGCGGCGCAAGTCGTACAGCGTGATTCTGCTGGACGAGATCGAGAAGGCGCACCCGGATGTCTTCAACATGCTGCTCCAGATTCTCGAGGACGGCAAGCTGACGGACGCGAAGGGCCGCACGGTGGACTTCCGCAACACCATCGTGATTATGACGTCGAACGTGGGCGCGAACCTGCTGAACAAGGAGGCCGCGATCGGCTTCATGCAGTCGCGCGACCAGGCCAAGCGCCAGCAGGCCGAGTACGACGCCATGAAGGACAAGGTGCTCTCAGAACTGAAGAGCACGTTCAAGCCGGAGTTCCTGAACCGCATTGACGCGACCATCGTGTTCCACAGCCTGCGCCAGGAACACGTTCGCCAGATCGTAGACCTGTTGCTGGCGCGCGTGCGGGTGCAGTTGACGGAGCAGCAGGTGGAGCTGTTGGTGCCGGAGGAGTCGAAGGACTTCCTGGTGGCCAAGGGCTACGACGCGCAGTATGGGGCGCGTCCGCTACGCCGCACGATCCAGAACCTCGTCGAGGATCCGCTGGCGGAGGGCCTGCTGCAAGGCAAGTTCCGCCCCGGCGACATCGTCGAGGCTGTCCATACGGACGACACGGTCGTGCTGGAGGTCCACGAACGCCGCGAGGACCTGCTCAAGCAGCTTCCTCCGCCCCCGGAGGCGGCGCTCTCCGCCGGTGACGCGGGCAGCGGTGGCGAGTCAACGCACTAGCCGGTCAGTGGGAACTCTCAAAGCCCCCTTCTCGTCCAACGGGAGGGGGGCTTTCTTATGCTTGCCGCCATTTACAGACGTTCCCACTGCTCGACACTGATGCCCGCTTTCTGGAGAATCCGCCGCAGTAGTGGTGTGCTGATGTCACTCTGATGGGGATTCGGAATGGGGAGTTTGAGCGAATCTCGTTTCATGAACTCATGATTCCCGCCCGCGAACGGGCCAGCGAACCCGGCTTTACGGAGGTTGCTGATGAGCTCGCGTCGCTTGATGGGACCAAGGGCCGGCATCAGACCGGCTTTCCAATCTCTAGCGTCATGCCGTCAACGTCAGGGAGCGGGGTATGATCGGCAACATGGAGGAGGATCCAACCTTCCAGCACACTGCGCAACTCGTCGCGGCACTCCCGCTCACTCGCCGCATTCGCCCACAATCCGTCAAATCCCGGAATCTCTCCGAAATAAGTCCCGTCCTCGATCTGCTCAAACTGCGCATGCCGCAGAGCGTGATCCATGTATTCGCTCAGCATGCGCCAGCTCCTACTTTATGACATTTATGGCCAAGACGCGCGTACTCTTCGATTCAGTCAAAGCATAACACATCTCGCGCATGACCGATCGCATGATGAACGGGCACGATTTGGCGGGGGCGTCAGAAGGCGGTCCCGCTAACGGTATGAATGGCGAAAGCAAACATGTTCCCGCACATCCTGCTGAGCGTCGCGAGTTGTCCCACTGCGCGCAGGTGCGCCGGCGATCATGATGGCGTCTCTCTCGCGATTGTGCTTGGCCTGGGCGCGCTCATTCTCGCCGCGGTCCTGCTGCTGAAGCTGGGCGGGCCGGACAAGCGGTGAGCGACACGCGCAATGAGTCTATGCCCGCTCTTGGCTCGGTCCCACCTCTGAGCGGGCGGCAGATCACGCCAGGACGCCTCATCTGGCGTCGCCATCCAATAGTGGTTCGCGGCGTCGTACACGATGGTCGCCTCACCTTCGAGTCCTGGCTCCCAGAGGATTACACGCTCTCCCTCATACAGTGTCGGCAGCGCATCGCCATTGGGCGTTCCCCCTTGGCCGAGCTTAACAAGGCCAATTTGCTCGCTCGTCAGCGTGTTGAAGTCTACTTCGATGCGTTTCATGGGAAGGTCCCCTGAGTAGATCGCATTCGCTGTCAGCTACGGCGCATGAGCGGGATTCGGCCGCTGTCGAAAGGTCGCGCTCAGTGCAGTTGCGGCATCAATGCTTATGCTGGTATATGCGGTCCGGTTGTTACTAAACCACGCCGCTTAGAATGCTTGCCCATCGGAGGCGACGCCATAGAAATGCCCGATCTCAACCACCACCTCATCCTCGTGCGCCATTCCCATCCAGAGATCGTCCTCGGCGTCCCTGCGCGCGAGTGGCGCCTGTCGGTGGAGGGACGCCGCCGCTGCCAGCCGCTCGCCGATGAGATCGCGCGCCGCTATGCGCCGGTCGCCGTCGTCAGCAGCGACGAACACAAGGCCATCGAGACCGCCGAGCTGATCGCTGAGCCGCTCAAGCTGCCAGTTGAGATCGCGCCTGACCTGCGCGAGCACGAACGCGACGCCGTGCGCCTCCTGGACGACGCGGCGTTTCGGGCCGCGATTGCCGCTTTCTTCGCCCATCCCAAAGAATTGATCTACGGACGCGAGACGGCCGCCGACGCGCTCGCGCGCTTCCAGATCGGCGTCGCGGAGACGCTCGCCGCCCATCCGACAGGCGATATCGTCATCGTCACCCACGGCACGGTAATGAGTCTCTACCTTGCCGCACGTACCGGGACGGATCCACACGCGCTCTGGAAGAGTCTGCGCCTGCCCGACGCGCGGAGCGTCATGCGGCCCGACGCCGGCTGAACGGGGGCGCGTCAGGAAGTGTACACGTTCCGCGTACTATTCTCACGTCCTTCTCATGTGGCGTTGGTACACTTATGAACGCCGCCATGCCGGCGCGAATAATGCAACATTGAGGATGATCGGCAATGCCGAAAACGCATACCAAATTCGTCTGCCAGCAGTGTGGCTACGAGAGCGCCAAGTGGATGGGTCGCTGCCCCGACTGTGGCGAGTGGAACACGCTTGTCGAGACGGTCGCCGAACCTGCCCACCCGCCGACGCGCGGCTCCTCACTGGCGCGGGGCGAGCGCGTAACGCCGATGCCGCTGCACACGGTGCCCGCGCTGGGCGATCAACGCCTCTCCACCGGCTCCCCCGAAATGGATCGCGTGCTTGGCGGCGGGATCGTGCCTGGCTCGCTGATATTGCTCGGCGGTGAGCCTGGCGTCGGCAAGAGCACGATCATGGGCCAGGTTGCCGGCGATATCGCGGCGCGCGTCGGCGACGTGCTCTACGTCTCGGCGGAGGAGTCGGCGCATCAGGTCAAACTACGCGCGGAGCGGCTGGGCGTCACCAGCGAGCGCCTGCTGCTCTACCCGGAGACCGACCTCGACGCGGTCATCGAGACGACGGAGCGCATGAAGCCGGCGTTCGTCATCGTGGACTCGATCCAGACCGTCGCCTCGTCGGCGGTGAGTTCCGCGCCCGGCAGCATCAGCCAGGTGCGCGAATGCACGCTCCGGTTGATGCGCATGGCCAAGACGACGCAGACGCCCGTCTGCCTCATCGGCCATGTGACGAAGGAGGGCACGGTCGCCGGGCCACGCGCGCTGGAGCATATCGTGGACGCTGTGCTCTATCTGGAAGGCGAGCGGTTCCACACCTACCGTCTGCTGCGCGGCGTCAAGAACCGCTTCGGCGCGACCAACGAGGTAGGCGTCTTTGAGATGCGCGGTGAAGGGTTGCGGGATGTCGAGAATCCCTCGGCCATCTTCCTCGCGGAGCATCGTGAGGGCGCCTCCGGCTCCGCGATCGTGGTGAGTCTGGAAGGCACGCGCCCGCTGCTTGTGGAGGTGCAGGCGCTGGCGACGACGACGGCGTTTGGCACGCCGCGCTGCACCACAACCGGATTGGACCACAACCGTATAGTGATGTTACTGGCGGTGCTCACGAAGCGCGTGGGGTTATCTTTGGGCAACCAGGACGTGTATGTCAATGTCGCCGGTGGATTTTCGCTGGGCGAGCCGGCGGTTGATCTAGGTGTCGCCGCCGCCGTCGCAAGCAGCTTTCGCGAGCGGCCCATCGCCTCCGACACCGCACTCATCGGCGAGGTTGGCCTGGGCGGCGAGCTTCGTAGCGTGACTCGTGTGGACGCGCGCATCCGCGAGGCGTCCAAATTGGGGTTCCGGCGCTGCGTGCTGCCGAAGTCCGGGCGAGAGTCTCGACAGCGGGACGCCCATCCCATCGAAGGCGGCATCGAGCTTGCGTACGCTGGGACATTGGCGGAGGCGCTAGCCTTCGCGCTGGAATGAGCGATTCACTGTAACGTTGTATACTGTTCTGAACGAGTGCTTTCTGTTTTGGGGTCGCGCGACGAGGATGTGGCTTGGCCGCCGGAACACTTGAGTGGGAGAGGAGGACGTCCAGGGCTTCCCTAGCGATCTATTGTGGTGGATTGGGAGAGCGCGCGGGTTCTTCTCACCTACATCAATCTACGGATTGATTCTGCTGACCACCTGCACTTATCCGCGTCGCATATGCGGCGCACCCGGACTCGCTCCACCTTCCACCGCCTCCAAGACGCGCGCGCGGTACGCATGCGCTAGTAGCGACAGGTCGCCTTAGTTGCGCGGACCTGATCGGAGGACGGTATGTCTGGACGATTCATCACACGCCTGGTGGCGTTCGCGCTGGCGGTTGTCTCCGGCATCGGCATCTTCGTCAGCATGACCAACGACAAGCGCCATCATTACCCGATGGAGTTGAGCATTGGAGTGGCCGCCGGCTCCGCCGTTATCATCCTTGCCCTGATCCTCTACATCTCCGTCGTGCCCTACCGCTGGGTCCGCGAGCAGATTCGCAAGGCGGAGGTCAGCGATGTGGTCGCCGCCGTGATCGGCCTCATCGTGGGCCTGTGCATCGCCGCGCTGGCCAACATCTTCCTCTCGCAGGTGAAGTTTCTGGCGTTGGGCCAGTGGCTGCCGATTCTGGCGGCTGTCGCCTTCGCTTACATTGGCATCGCCACTGCCGTCGTGCGCAAGGACGACTTCAGCCGGCTCTTCGCGTCGGCCTGGTCGGCGGGCAGGGTGCGCCGCTTGAACCGCGACGAGCGCGACCGCCGCGACGAGCGCGACGCCGACGAGCGCGACGAGCGCGACGACCATAGCCGCTTCCGTGACCGTCTCGCCGCGCGCAAAAACACGCGACAGAGCGACCGGATCCTGGTGGACACCAGCGCGATCATAGATGGCCGCCTCGCCGACATCAGCGAGACGGGCTTCGTCACCGGGACGCTGGTGGCCCCGCGCTTCGTGCTCGAGGAGCTGCAACACATCGCGGACTCGGCGGATAGCATGCGGCGCAATCGCGGGCGGCGCGGTCTGGAGATTCTTCAGCGGCTCCAGAAGAACCCGGCCGTCGCGGTCGAGATCTCCGACGCCGACGCCGAGAACGTCCCGGAGGTGGACGCCAAGCTCGTGAAGCTGGCTCGCCAATGGCACTGCCCTATCATCACGAACGACTTCAATCTCAACCGTGTCGCGGAGTTGCAGGGCGTCAAGGTGCTCAACATCAACGAGTTGGCGCACGCCGTCAAGCCGATTCTGCTGCCGGGCGAGGAGATGTCCATCAAGATCATGCAGGACGGCAAGGAGATCGGTCAGGGCGTCGGCTATCTGGATGACGGCACGATGATCGTCGTGGAGGGCGGCAAGTTGTACATCGGCAACACGGTGGACGTGACCGTGACGCGCGTTTTGCAGACGGTCGCGGGACGCATGATCTTCGCCCACCCGAAGCAGCACGCCGGCAACGGAGCCCCCGCCCGCCGCATCGGCGCCTCGTAGGGAAGTGGACCTCACCCCCCAACCGCGTCAGGACCTCACCCCCCAGCCCCCTCTCCCACGAGGAGAGGGGGAGCCGGAAGAGCGCCATCGCGCCCAGCGAGGAGAGGGGGAGCCGGAACAGAACGCCGCCGCGGTGATCGTGGCGACCGGTTCCGGGCCGGAGGACGACGATCTACTCTGGGCGCCGGTGGCGGGCAGACCCCTTCTGGCGTGGACCGTCGCCGCCTTTGAGGATGCGCCAAACGTCGGCGAGATCGCGCTGGTCGTCGCGCGCGAACGGCTAGACGACGTGCGTCTGCTCTGGCTG
>DATEGV010000398.1:0-18514 GCA_035279925.1 Ktedonobacterales bacterium
CACAGCGCATCAGGCGTCGCGCGCGAGTAGGCCATCCAGCCGTATCAGGCAACCGGCGCAGATCGCCATTTGCAGTTCCATCGCATGCACAAAGAGGTCGTCGGTCAGATTGTGTATCGTTACGGCCACCAGTACGGCGAGCAGACCGATGGCAAGCGCGCGTGGCGCCGCGCCAAAGCTGGGCAAAACATTCTTCGCGCCATCATCGTTGGACCCTCGACGCGCCGCGCGCCAGCCAAGCGCAAGCGCGCAACCCACCAGCGCGAGGAACGCCGCCAGCCCAATCACGCCGAGTTCAGCCGCCGTGTTGATGTAGTAGTTATGCGCGTGGCCCAGCGGGATCGGCCAGTCCGCGCAGGCGAACCGGGGATAGGCCGCGCCATAGTTGCCGGCGCCCACACCGAGTATTGGATGGGCCGCGAACATGCGCAGTCCCGCTACCCAGTGCGCGATGCGCTCGACCGTCGAGAAGTCGCGCGCGTCCACCTGGCCGCAGACCGTCGTCCCGGCCACGTGAAACTGGTTCGTCACCGCGGTGGTGAGTCGCGCGGGAATCAGCCCCGCCACCCACACCAGCGCCACGACCGGAATCGCCACGCAGGCCGCGATGATCGCCTGCCGTTCGCGCCGCCAGCCGAGCGCGGCGATCACGACGAGCGCGCCAACGAGGCCAAGCAGCGCGCCCCGCGAATGCGCGAGATACTCCGCCGCGAAGAGAATAACGCTCGCCGAGCCAGCGACCCACCGCTCGCGTCGGTCGCGCGCGAAAAGCGCAAGCGCAAGCGCCAGCGGCAGCGCGAGGTTCATGTACGCCGCAAAGGGATTGGGCTGCGCGAATGTGCCGACGACGCGAATCTGCCCGCCGGTCGCGAGGTCGCCGCCATCCGCGGCCCATTGGCCCAGGCCGACCAGCGCCGCCAGCGCGCCCGCCGCGATCATCGCCCACACGAGCGCGCTCACCTGTCGCAGCGTAGACGCCAGCCAGACGGTACACGCCGCGATGACGAGCACCTCGCTCCACTTCAACGCTTCTTTCGCGGTCGCGGTACGCTGCGCCGCCACCAGCGCGGAGAGACAGACGACGGCAAGGTACACCAGCAGGGAGATGGCGACGACGCAGTGAAACCGCCGCGCGCGCCAGAACTCGACCGCCCGCGAGCGCCAGTCCGCGCGCCCGGCAAGCAGCGCAGTCCGGTGACGCACGAGCCGCGTGAGCGCCGCGAGCGCCAGAGCGCCCACGAGCACGTCGGTCGGCCCAACGTTGAGGCCGGAGAGTTTGAATGAGGAGAGCGAACCGAAGGCGACCATCACCGGCAGCGCGAGCAGGCCCATGAGCGGCCGCCACACGACGAGCGCGCCGACGGCCAGCGCGCCGACGAGCCAGAGGCTCTGTGAGTGGATCGCGAGCAGGTAGGCAAGCGCGCCGAGCAGCGCCGCGCCGGCAACCCAACTTTGCGCCCGCGGGCTCAGCGGCTTGACACGGGCATACACGACTTGGCGTACTCCAACTCTGTGCGGAACCACTCGATTGTGCGCGTCAGACCGGGAATCGGGTCTACCTTGGGCCGCCAGCCAAGCACGCGCGTGGCCTTGTCTATGTTTGGACGGCGACGCTCAGGGTCATCCGGCCGCTTCGGCTCGTAGATCAACGGCGAGGACGATCCGCATAGCTCGATGATGAGTTCCGCCCAACCGGCGACGGTGCGCTCCTCCGGATTGCCCAGGTTGAAGACCTCGCCCGCCGTATCGGGCAGAAACATCGCGCGCATCAGCCCATCCACAAGGTCATCCACATAGCAGATGCTGCGCGTCTGGGCGCCCGTCCCATGAATGGAGATGGGTTCGTTGCCGAGCGCCTGTGTGATGAAGTTCGGAATCATGCGGCCATCATGCAATTGGTTGTGCGGCCCATAGGTATTGAAGATGCGCACGATGCGCGTGTCCATGCCGTATTGCCTGCGAAATTCGGCGGTGATCGTCTCGCCCAGCCGCTTGCTCTCGTCGTAGCAGGCGCGCGGCCCGATGGGATTGACATTGCCGTGATACTCCTCGACCTGCGGGTGGGTCAGCGGGTCGCCGTAAGCCTCGGAGGTAGACGCCATCAGGAAGCGCGTGTTGCCGCGCCGCGCGGTTTCGAGCAGGCGCATCGTCCCTTCGGAGTTCACGCGAATCGTCTCGAATGGGTGCTCCCAGTAGCCGATGGGGCTGGCCGGGCTGGCGAGGTGAAAGACCGCGTCTGCCTCGAAGGCGAACGGCTCAATGACGTCGTGCAGGAGAAACGCGAAGTTTGGTTTTCCGCGCAACGCCGCGATGTTCCGCTCGGATCCAGTCAGCAGGTTGTCAACGCAGACAACGGTATGACCCTCACTCATCAGTCGCGCGCAGAGATGAGAGCCAATGAAACCCGCTCCCCCGGACACAAGCACCTTCACAGCAGAACCTCCCGACTGTCGTCACCTTCCCGTCCGTGGCGGCAGAGTCCCAGACGTACCCCGATTGTATAGACAGACGCGGCGCATTGCAATACGCCTGGACGAACGGACCCGCGCGCGCGATGCGGCAAGCGAGGCGCGAGGCCGCTTGCGTTCCGGCATCCTACGTGCTACACAGCCGTTGGCGGCGCGTGGTCGCGCCCGCTCGCTATAGTGCCCGCGCGCCGCGTGGATGGCCCGTTGCCGCTTGCCAGCGTGTAACTTTCACGAGTCGCGGGCCGTTCTAACAGAGTGGGCGCTGGTTGGGCGACGAGCCGGAGCGCTTGGCTGCCGCCGCTTACAATGGGACTTCGCGGGCCCGGCCGTTCTCAGTGAGATGACGCACGGACCGCACCTGGGCACAAGGAATATCGCCGCTGCGTGGAGGGCTGATTTAGTGGATTCGACTGGAAATACTCCGTCCCCTGAGCAACAGGAACCGCGAGACAGCGCGGACCAACAGCCCGAGGAACAGCGTCTAGGCGATGCGACGAGCGCCAACTCCACGGAGATGACCGGCGACGAGGCAATCACCCGCCCGTCGGGTTTGCGCGCCGGCGCGGACGATGACGGGATGGACACCCCGTTCGACGTTCCAGACGACACCTGGCCGGCGTTCATGCGCCCCGGTCCCGCCTCGCGTGGTCTCTCGCCCAATCAACTCAACGCGCGCCGATGGAGCCGCAAGCGTCGGCGCTACAGCATGTTTGTCAAGCGCAGCGTGCGCGCACGGCAGACTGCGCGATCGTCCACCATCGCGCGCGCCGCCTGGGCGACGACCATCGTCATCCTGGCGCTCATCGCCGTCGTACTCACGTCGGTCGTGGGCGCGGCCGCCGCGTACTATCGCAGTGAGCTCGGACTCATCAAGGGCCTGCAACACACTGTGAGTTCGAAGGACAGCGTGCGCATATTCGACGACAAGGGCACGCTGCTGTATGAGTTCGACGACTCCGGCGCGCAGCACAGCATCACCATCGCGCACATCCCGGTCACGGTGGTCAATGCCACGGTCGCCATCGAAGATCACGATTTCTGGATCAACAACGGCGTGGACTTCACCTCCATCTTGCGCGCCGCGGTGACGGACATCAAATCCAATACGATCACCCAGGGCGGCAGTACCATCACACAGCAGCTCGTGAAGTCACAGCTTCTGCAAGATAGCAGCACTAATTTCACGCGCAAGCTGCGCGAGGCCATCCTTGCCGTGGGCTTGACCTCCACCGGCGAGTACTCGAAGCAGCAGATCATGGAGATGTATCTCAACTCCATCCCGTACAGTGACACCGCATACGGCATAGACGCCGCCGCGCGTGAATACTTCGGCTATACCGACGATCCCGCCACCGGCATGACGGCGGCGCAGCATCTAGACCTCGCGCAGGCATCCATGCTCGCCGGTGTCCCGCAGAATCCGAACACCAACGATCCCCTCAAGCATCCACAGGCCGCGCTGGCGCGGCAGGCTGAGGTGCTGACCTCGATGGTGAAGTATGGTTACATCACCAAGGCGCAGATGGATCAGGCGGTCGTTGAGGCCAAGAAACCGAACTTCTATCATGCCGTCACAACGGAACAGAACCTCGCGCCGCACTTCGTCTACTTCGTCAAGCAGCAGCTTGAGGATATGATCAACACGGGCCAGCTCCAGGGTCTCTCGCGCTCTGGCCTGAACGTGTACACGACGCTCGACCTGGACCTACAGAACCACACGCAGCAATTCATGAAGGACCATCTGTACGGTTCGGACCACGCCGGCTTCCCGCCCTTTCCGCTCATCCAGGACTCGAACCTGACCAATTCAGCGGCGGTGATGGCGCAGCAGTCCACCGGCGACATCAAAGTCATGCTTGGCAGCGTGGACTACTACAGCACGAAGATAGACGGCAAGTTCGACGTCTCGACGCAGGGGTACCGGCAGCCAGGATCAGCGTTCAAGCCCATCGTCTACGCGACCGCCTTTGAGAAGGGCTGGTTTCCGGCGATGGCGATCACCGATCTTCCCACCGCGTTCTGGGACGCCGGCCAGCAGAAGGCGTACAAACCGCTGGACTTCGATCCGCCTGAGTTCCGAGGCGAGCTTTCGCTGCGCACGGCGCTGCAATGGTCGCTCAACATTCCGGCGGTCAAGACGATGCAGTTCGCCGGTGTGGACGCCGTGCAGCAAAACGCCATGCGCATGGGTATTACAAAATGGGCGAAGGGCAGCCAGTGGGGTCTCTCGTCCGTGCTCGGCTCGTTGGATGTGACGCCCTACGAGATGGCTCAGGCCTACACGGTCTTCGCCAACTATGGCCAGTACATCCCCTTGCACGCGATCAATCAGATCACCGACAGCGGCGGCAACGTGCTCTTCCAGTATCACACGCCGGCGCCGGTGCAGGTAATGGATCCGCGCATCGCGTTTATGATTACCAGCATCCTCTCGGACAACGCCTCACGCGCTGGTGACTTCGGCGCGTGCAGCCCGCTGTACCTGTATAACGACTACTACGGCCAGAACTACAACGAGTGCATCGCGGACGGTTTCCACCCGCCCGACGCCTGGCCCGCCGCCGCCAAGACCGGCACCGGCCAGAACTTCACCGACGACTGGACGCTCGGCTACACGATGAACTACACGCTCGCCGTGTGGGCCGGCAACAACAACAACACGCCGATGATTGACATTGACGGTGTCACCGGCGCGGCGCCGATCTGGCACAACGCCATGTACTATGCGATGAAGAACCTGCCGCGGACACAGTTCCCGGTTCCGACGGGCATGCACAAAGCGCAGTACTGCTCCGACCAGGTCTGCACGACCGACTGGTTCCTGGATGGCCCGCCGCCACCGCAGGGCCTGACCGCGGGCACGGTTGACACGACCTTGCCGTGCATAACGGAACCGAGCACAGGTGGTTGGGAGTACTCGACACCCCCAAACTGTGTCGCTCACATCAAACCCAGCACATCGCTGAGCGCGCCGTAGCCGAACGTTCGCGCTCGGCAGCGAGTATCTGCCACGAATCGTAACCGTCGCCCGCCCTTCTCCACGCTAATGGGGAAGGGCGTGGTCAATTTCGGCGCATACCGCGCGGATACGGGAGCTTGCTGGGGACGGGTCGGATATCGCTATGCGGGAGTGTCGTCGCTTGGACGTTTGCGCGAGGGTGCAAAGAGTGTTTGGAAGTTGCCGTCGAAGCGCGTGAGGAACTCGTGCATCGCGTTGACATCGCGGATAGAGACGGCGGTGGGAACTGGTTCCGGCGGGCGGGGAGTGGGGGAATGTTTGTGCGGCGCAACCTCGAGCGATGATGGAAGATCAATGGGGGAGTCGCTTGTCGCGTGAACCTCAGTGTCGGCCCCCGATTGCGGCTCCGGAAACGTGACCACGAAGATCGCTTGTCGTTCGCAGCTATGGCAGCACGCCAGCACCATCCATTTCGTGCGGCGCCGCGCCAGCACCACGATCGCCGAGGGCGCGTAGGACGCGCCACAATGCGCGCACGCCAGGCCGGCGAAACGGTCGCGTATCACGCGCTCGCGTGGGTGCATGCTCCACACTCCCTATCGGGCGTCGCGCCGCATCTGCCGGTCCGCGCGCCCAGTCCCACCTGTACGTTTGTTTGGCTCAATCCGGCTTGCCGAACTCATCCAGCGCGTCAAGGCTGTTGATGAAATCCCGGTAGACATCCAGATTATCACCTTCCGCGGAGACGCTGGCGCCCTCGGCGTCTTCGTGTTCGCCGTTCTCCAGCGTGACGCCCGCGCGGTCCAGCACGCTCTCGGTGACGTAGATCGGCACCTTTGCCCGAACAGCCAGCGCGATAGCGTCGCTCGAACGCGAATCCACCTCCACATGACGGCCGTTGGCGTCGAGGACCAGTCGCGCGTAGAAAATATCGTCGGCGAGCTCATTGATGATGACGCTTGTCACCTTCGCGCCAAGCTCGGCGATCACCGACTTGAGCAGGTCGTGCGTGAGTGGGCGCTGCGAGGTCGTGCCTTGCAGCTCCATGGCGATGGAGTACGCCTCAGCCGTGGCGATCCAGATGAACAGGTAGCGATCTCCCTGTCCATCCTTTAGGATGACTACCCGCTGGTTATTGGCGAGATTGATTCGCACACTCTCGACCGACATCTCCACCATGGGTTCGCTCCCTCCTGCGTAGACTCCGTGGGCAGCGGGAGAACGCCGCCAACGTTGGCCGTATTGTACACCCACCCCCAACGGACACGCAAATCTATTGGCGCGTTTGGGGTGTCCAAAGGTCGTAGCGGAAGCGCATCCGGCCCATCGCCAACTCCGTTCGCCTCGCCCATTGACACGCGCTGGGCAACGCTGCTACACTGTAGAACGTGAGTTCTATGTGTTGCTCTGAAAAAGGAGGTGGCGTGTGGAGAAGCTCAGCAATCCTCAAACGAAGATATTTGACTTCATCGAGCGGTACACCCGCCAGAACGGGATGCCGCCCACCAATCGTGAAATCGGCGCGGCGGTCGCCATCGAGTCCACCGGTCACGTGGACTACCACCTCTCGGTCCTCGAAAAGAAGGGCCTCATCATCCGCGAGCGCAAAAAGGCGCGCGGCATTCGCCTGGCGCACCAGGAAGAGAGCGGCCTCCGCATCGAGGGCACCATCGCCGCCGGCGCACCGCTGGACATCTTCACCGGCGACCAGCGCGAGACCCTTGATCTGAGCGCGCACCAGCGCGAGTACGTGTTGCTCGTTAGCGGGCAGTCCATGATCGAGGACCACATCGCCGACGGCGACTACGTGCTGGTAGACCGCTACGCGCGCGCCGACGACGGCGACATCGTGGTCGCGGTCCACAAGATCGCGAATGGCGACGCCGGAGCAGCCACACTCAAGCGCATCTACCGCGAGGACGGCCGCATGCGATTGCAACCGGCCAACTCCCAGATGGAGCCGATCTTCATCACGGCCGAGGAGTGGAACGGCGAATGGGAGGTCCAGGGCAAAGTCACCGCGGTGTATCGCCGCTGTTGACATTGGGAACTCAGAGCCATTAGCCAGTTTGGAATGGCGCGCTCCAATTCCGCACGGATTCGTGGTACAAAAAGTGAGAATGGGTGACAAGCGCTTGTGTCGCCGTTACACTCTTGACGTTCGCGACGAGCCTTTGTCGCGGACTTTTTTCGCCACAGTCCGCATGCCGGAGGAAGGGAGACGCGCTTGTCGCTGGCCTCGCTCAACATAGAAAAGACCCTCTTTGACTGGATCACGAACTGGTACACTACCACGGGGTACGTCGGGATCATCCTCGCAATGGCGCTCGAAAGCTGCTGCATTCCGCTCCCCAGTGAGATCGTCATGCCGCTCGCCGGCTTTTTCGTCTTCAAAGGCGATTTTACCCTCCCTGGTGTCGCCATCGCTGGCGCGGTCGGGTGTGTCTTCGGGTCAGCGGTAGCCTACGGTATCGGCGCGGCTGGCGGGCGTCCTCTGCTCCTCAAGTACGGGAAATTCATCCTCATCTCGAAGGCTGATTCCGACCGCGCGGATCGCTGGTTCGCGCGCCATGGGTCGCCGGTCGCGTTCTTCTCGCGGTTGTTACCGGTGGTGCGCACGTATATCTCGCTGCCAGCGGGCATCTCACGCATGAACTTTTGGAAGTTCATCGTGTTCACGCTACTCGGATCCCTGCCGTGGACCTTCGTCCTGGCCTACATTGGGTATCGGCTGGGCGACAAGATTCAGCACGCCAGCCAGCTTACCTCGGTGTTCCATGGCGTAGACATCGTAATTTTGGTCGTCGTCGTGGCGCTGGTCGCGCTCTATGTCTACCGTCATGTCCAGAAGGACAGGGCCGCGGAACGTGAGACGCGCGGCGAGCCAGTGCGCCGCTAGCGAGCGCGGTTCACACTCGCGCCTGTAAACGGCTGGCGTTCGAAACGAGACGCAGGCTGAAGCCCTTCGAGCGCTGCCTACAGAGAAACGGACTTGCCCATCGTGGCGAGTCCGTTTCGAGTGTCCTGCTGTGTAATGCGAGCAGTTAGCCTACGCCATGCCAAACGCGGATGGCGCCGTCGGTTCGCACGTGGCCAGATCAAGGACTGGCGCGTCGCCGCGCGTGAGGCCCGCCTCCTCCAGGAATCGCAGCATGGATGCGCGATGTTCGTGTCCAAGCTGCCGCAGTGTCGCGGCGGTGCGCGCCTGCGCCACGGCGCGTACGGGGCTATCCGGCGTCGTCCGCAACAGGTCGCGCTCCAGCAGCAGATGAGACATGTGGTCGAAGTAGGCTTGTAGCGCCTCCTCCTGCCGCTTGCGCTCGTTGGCCGCCATGGTCCACTGGCTCTGTTGATAGCTGAAGAGCGTTGAGACGATGGCTATCGTGACCGGGGTAATGAGCAGACTCAGCCAATCCCAAAACGTGTTACCCTTGAAGCCGGTCCAGGTCCAGCCGAGGAAGTACCCGCCGATGGCGAGGACGACGATGGTCGCGCAGACAAGGACAACCACGCCCATCCAGAGCGGGTGCTGCCTGAAAGCGCGAGAGATGACATGCGACGCGGTCGGTCGCGGCTGGGGCGGCGCGGCGGTCGCCTCGCGCACGGCTGGCGCCATACCAATCGCACGCTCTGACATGACAGACCTCCTCTCAGGGCAAGACAGATGCGCATCCGTAGTCGTGGCCACACCGCGAGGGCACGAGCTTAGAGCCACGTCCGTCTACAGTATACGCGGAAGGTGGCTCGCTGTCGGCAGTGGACGCGGAAGCACATGCGGGCAGCAGATTGTCGTGCCGCGGAGGCGGCTCACCGGTGCGATCCCAATTGACAGCGTGCTGACCAGGGTCATGTTCTCAGGCACTGGTGACATAGAGTGCCGCAACCTCTTGAGCGCCAGGATTGCCCGCGTGAGCGAAACTCCTCATCATACCCCTTGACAAAGAGAAACGGATCAGGCACACTAGCCCGTGGGAGCGTTCACGGGATCGCTCCCAGAAAGGGGCGCGTATGGCAAAGAAGGCGACGATTGAGGACATCGCCCGGCTGGCCGGTGTCTCACGTGGCACGGTGTCTCGGGTGATCAACCAACGCCCCGATGTGGATCGGGAAACGCGTGCTCGGGTGCTCCGCGTCATTGAGGAGCAGGGCTACGTGCCGAGCCTCACGGCGGCTGGACTCGCCGGAGGGCGCAATCGGCTCATCGGTATGGTGGCGCCCGTCTTCACTTGGCCGATTCTTGGAGAACTTGTCAGGGGCATCACCGAGATACTCAATCGCACCTCATACGAGCTCGTCCTCTACACCTTCAACGATGAGGATCTGACGCGCAATCGGCGCGACATCATCAACCGCCTGCTGGCGACACAGCTCACCGCCGGACTGCTCGCGATGTATCCGGGCCAGCTCTCCGATCAGTTGACCGAGCTTTCGCAACAGGGTGTGCCGGTTGTGCTGGTGGATGACCAGCGCGAACAGACGACCCACTGGGTCCGCGCTGATGACGCCGCGGGCGCCTACGCCGCCGTTCAACACCTCATAAAACTCGGCCACCGGCGTATCGCGCATATTCAGGGTCCTAGCGAATATCTCGTTTCCCACGATCGCCACCAGGGCTATCTGCGCGCGCTGCGCGACGCTAATATCACGCCCGACGCGGACCTCATTCAGCAGGGTGATTTCCTACCGCCGTCTGGGTATAGCTGCGCGCTGCGGCTTTTCGACTTGTCTCCAGAGATCCGACCAACCGCTCTCTTCGCCTCAACCGATCAGATGGCGTACGGCGTGTTGCGCGCGGCGGAAGAGCGCGGGGTTAGCGTGCCGCGAGATCTTGCGCTTGTCGGTTTCGACGACGACGCGCCCTCGGCGCATGTCCATCCGCCGCTTACGACCGTGCATCAACCATCGTTCGAGATGGGTCAGGAGGCCATCAAACTCCTGCTCGCGCTGCTGGCCCGGCAGCGCGACGACGGCCTAGACTTCGGCAATCCGCTCAACGGATCGCAGACGGAGATACCGTTGCGCATCGTCCTTCCCACAAGTCTTGTTGTACGCGCCTCATGTGGCGCCGCGAACTCCATCACGATCCAAGCCAACTAGCGCCGCGCCGCCTGTTCACCCGCCACTCCCTGGGGCGCGTGAGAGGGCGCGGGACCACAACGTTCATCATCGCTCGGATGTCTAGCGGGAACGATGCTCGTTCCCTATCTACCGCGGGAGGTGTGGCGTGAAACTTCGGTCATTGGCTCAGCGCAAAGCACGGTTTGGTTCCCTGTGGACCGCTCTTCTCGTCCTGCCCGCGCTGCTGCTCGCGGGATGTGGCGCACAGACGCACGCGAAGAAGGCGGGTCCGCCCCAGCCGCTCGTCATCGTCGCGAACACTGGCGGCGACCTCGTACAGAACTTTAATCCCTTCAACACGTCTGTAAACAGCTACGGTGAGTGGGGACCCGTCTACGAGACCCTCATGTTCTTCAACCGAGCGAGCGGCAGCGTCAAACCCTGGTTGGCGGATTCATCCACCTTCTCCAGCGACGCGACACAGATAACCTTCAAACTGCATCCGGGCATCAAGTGGACGGATGGCCAGGCTTTCACAGCCAGCGACGTGGCCTTCACGTTGAACTTGATCAAGCAATACCCCGCGATTGACAACAACGGCATCGGCGGCTCGATTCAGCAAGCGACTGCAAGCGACCCACAGACCGTGGTGGTGACACTGACGGCGCCCAATAGCTCGATCCTATGGTTCTTGGCCGGCCAGACGTGGATCGTTCCGCAGCACATTTGGTCCACCGTCGGGGATCCCAGCAAGTATACCAATCCGACCCCTGTTGGCACCGGCCCGTACATCTTCAAGTCGTTCACGCCGCAGCTGATTGACTTCGTGAAGAATCCGAACTACTGGCAGCCGGGCAAACCCGTCGTGCCGGAGATTCGCTACCCTGCGTTCAATGGCAACACGACGGCCGAACTCGCGATGAACAACGACCAGACCGACTGGAACGGCCTGTACACGCCCAACGTGCAAAAAACCTTCATCGGGCGTGACACCGCCCACAACCACTATTACTTCGCGCCAAGCGACCCCGTCATGCTCTTCCTCAACCTGAAGAAGGCGCCTTTCGATCAACTCGCCGTTCGCCAGGCGATCAGCGACGCGATTGACCGGAGCAAGATCTCATCTGTCGGCGAGAGCGGGTATGAGCCAGTGGCGCACCCAACGGGCCTGATTCTGCCCGCCGCCAAAGACTACCTCGACCCAAACTACGCCGGCTCGTCCTTCGCGCTCGACACCACGCGGGCGACGCAGCTACTGACCACGGCTGGCTTCAAAAAAGGCACGGATGGTATCCTGGTCGGACCGAACGGTAAGAAGCTCGCCGTCAATCTCGATGTGGTCACCGGGTACACGGACTGGATCTCCGATTGCCAGATCATCGCGGCCAATCTGCAGACCATCGGCATCCAGGTCAACATCACCCAGGACCAGTTCGACACGTTCTATCAGAACCTGCAGAACGGTTCGTATGACATGTCCATCTGGGGCGAGACACCCGGGCCGACGCCCTATTACATCTACGACGAGGTGCTTGCAAGCGCCAACTCGGCGCCAATCGGCCAGGCCGCCAACACCAATTTCGAGCGTTGGACGGATAACGCGACTGACACCCTGCTGAACCAGTACAATAGCACGGTTGATCCGACCCAACAGAAGCAAGCTATCTATGGGCTGGAGAAGATCGTGGTCGAGCAGGTCCCGGTCATCTTCCTGATGAACGAGCCGTACTGGTACGAGTACAACACCTTGAAGTACGACGGCTGGCCCGATCAGACCAATCTGTACGCCGAATCCTCGCCGTACACGTACCCCGACGACGAGATCGTGCTCCTGAACCTCCACCAGTAGCAGATTGAGACTCGCGATACACGGGCGCGCTCTGAGGCGGATGGGGTGGATCTCGCCTCGGAGCGCATGTCTCGCGGCTCTCCGCCGTTTTCGTTTGTCCGTAACGACCACGCGACCGCCATCGAGGAGGGCAAGCATGCGCCACCTGATTCGCCGCGTCATCCTCTATCTCGTCGCGTTGTGGGCGTCGGTGACGTTGAATTTCTTGATCCCGCGCCTCTCGCCTGGGGATCCCGCTCAGGCGCTCCTCGCGCGCCGCCAGCGCAACGGTGGCCTCTCGCCCGCCGCGCTGCACGCGCTGGAGATTCAGTATGGCGCAACCAAAGACCCGATTCTCACTCAGTATGGGCAGTATGTCAGCAATCTGCTTCATGCCAATCTCGGCACCTCGTTCGCAAACGCCGAACCTGTCTCACATGTCATCGCGCGCGATCTCCCGTGGACGTTGGCGTTGGTCGGCGTCTCGCTCATCCTCAGTTTTCTGATAGGAACGATTCTCGGGGTGGCTGTCGCGTGGTGGCGCGGCGCCAAGTCGGATACCATCCTGATGCCGGCCTTCACGTTTCTCTCCGCCATTCCCTACTTCTGGTTTGCTCTCGCACTCGTCTATCTGTTGGGGTATACGCTGAACTGGCTCCCATCAAACGGCGGCTACGATGTCTACACCTATTCGCCCGGCTGGAGTCTGGGCTTCTTTTTCTCTGCCGCGCAGTACGCGATCTTGCCCGCCCTCACCATCGTCGTCGGCTCGATAGCTGGATGGATGCTTGGCATGCGTAACACGATGATTACTACGCTCTCAGAAGATTACGTGCTTATGGCCGAAGCGAAGGGGCTTTCTCGGCGGCGTGTCATGTTGACCTACGCGGCGCGCAACGCGATCTTGCCGAACATCACCAGTTTCGCGCTCTCGCTCGGCTTTGTGGTGAGCGGCTCACTCCTGACTGAGATCGTCTTCAATTACCCAGGCATTGGCTATGCGCTCGTTCAAGGCGTCGAGAACAAGGATTATCCGGTCATTCAGGGCCTGTTCCTCATCATAACGGTGGCTGTGCTGCTCGCAAATTTCCTGGCTGATCTGGCCTACGTCATACTCGACCCACGTGTCCGCGGTGAGAAGGGATAAGCGGCGATGAGTATCACAACCGCTACCAGAGAGGTCGCGAGCGATCAACATGCCGGAGCGCGCCTGCGCCGGATGTTGACCGCGAATGGCAAGGTGACGTTCGGCCTGGCGGTCGTCTTGTTTTTCGCGCTCGTGGCGCTGGTAGGCCCGCTTTTCGTATCCTCGAACGCGAACGCCTTCGGACCGGATATTGGCGTCGGGCCGTCGGCGGCGCATCCGCTGGGCACGACGAGCTACGGGCAGGATGTGCTTGCCCAGGTGATCGTCGGCGCGCGTGTCTCGGTGGCGCTCGGCTTCATCACCGGCTTCATCGCGACCGCGATCGCTGTGATCGTGGGCCTGGTCTCAGGCTATTACGGCGGCTGGATAGACGAGACGCTCTCGATGTTCTCCAATGTCTTTCTCGTGTTGCCGGCGTTGCCACTCGCTATCGTGCTGGCTTCGTTCCTTCCGTATAAGGGACCGCTGACCATCGGGTTCGTCCTGACGATTACGGGCTGGTCGTGGGGCGCGCGTGTGCTGCGCTCGCAGACGCTCTCGCTGCGGAATCGCGAGTTCGTCACGGCGGCCAAGGCAACCGGCGAACCTGGGTGGCGGATCATCTTTTTCGAGATCTTTCCCAGTGAGATCAGCGTCGTCGTGGCGCAATTGCTGGGCACGATTATCTATGTCATTTTGGCGGAGGCCGGACTCGAATTTCTTGGGTTGGGCGATTTGAACAGCGTGAGCTGGGGCGCCATGCTCTATTGGGCCGGCAATAATGACGCGCTGCTGTTGGGTTGGTGGTGGTGGTTCGTGCCGCCCGGCTTCTGCATCGCTATCCTGGGCGCCGGACTGGCCTTCGTCAACTTCGGAATAGACGAGATCGCAAACCCACGCCTACGCACGATCAAGTCGGGCAGGGCGAAGACAGCCAGGAAGGTGGTCGCGCCATGAACAATGGATCACGTGAAGGGGCAAGCCGACCGCTCCTGGAGATCAAGCGCCTCAGTGTGGATTACCACGCGGAGAGTGGGACAGTACACGCGCTTAGCGATGTCAGCGTGACGCTGGAGCGAGGGCAGATCTTGGGATTGGCCGGCGAGAGCGGCAGCGGAAAGTCTACCCTGGGGTACGCCATTACGCGCCTCCTCAAGCCGCCGGCGGAGATCGTCAATGGCGAGGCGCTGTACTACCCCAGGGCTCTTCGCCACACTAACGCTTCCCTTGACGGCGCGGCGCCGGCCCCAACCGAACCGGTGAACATTCTGACGCTGGGCCAGAACCAGTTACGCGCCCTACGCTGGAAAGAGCTGGCCATCGTCTTTCAGAGCGCCATGAACGCCCTCAACCCGGTGATTGACATTGGCGCGCAGATCACTGATGTCCTGCGGACCCATCAGCCGTGGTTGAATAAACGCGAGCGACGAGCGCGCGCCATTGAGCTGCTGCGGTTGGTGGGCATCGCGCCCGACCGGTTGCACAGTTATGCGCACGAGCTGAGCGGAGGTATGCGACAGCGTACGATCATCGCCATCGCGCTCGCGTTGGGACCGGAGGTCATCATCATGGACGAGCCGACCACCGCGCTGGATGTCGTGGTGCAACGCGAGATTCTGATGGAGATTATCGCACTCCGCAAAGACCTGGAGTTCTCGGTTATATTCATCACCCACGACCTCTCGCTGCTGCTCGAGCTGGCGGACAAGGTGGCAATCATGTACGCGGGCCGCGTGGTGGAGCTCGCTACGCGTGAACAATTGAAGGAGCATCCACGCCATCCGTACGGCTATGGCATGCTCAATTCATTTCCGACGATCTACGGCGAACGCCGCCGCATGACCGGTATTCCCGGCTCCCCGCCCGATCTGCGCGATGTTCCGCCAGGATGTTCCTTCCATACACGCTGCCCTCTTGCCTTCGCGCACTGCCGCGCGGAGCTGCCGCTGCTGCGCCCGGCAACCGATCCAGCCGACAGCCAGCAGGTCGCCTGCCATCTCTACGATCCGCGTTCCGCGCAAGACGAGCCACCGACCGGACAGCGGTTTGCCGCCTGCTATGAGATCGCGTATGCGGCGGGACACGGTGAAAGGAGCGGTCAATGACTCTCGGTCGCGCCGAAAACACCGCGCTACCGGCGGAGGCCGGACCACGTGCGCCAGCCAATGTCCCACCGATCCTGGAAGCGATCAACCTGCGCAAGCATTTTCCGGTGCGGCAGCGGCGGCCGGGTGCGCCACGCCAGGTAGTACACGCCGTCGAGGATATGTCGCTCGCGCTGTACCCCGGACGAGCGCTGGCGCTGGTCGGCGAGAGCGGAAGCGGCAAAACGACGGTCGCCCGCCTGCTTGCGCGTCTCTACGACGCCACCGCCGGCAGTATCCGCTTCCAGGGGGAGCCGGCGCTGGGGAACGGACGCGCTTCGTTGCTCGCCTATCGTCGGCGCGTACAACTCATCTTTCAAGACCCTTTCTCGTCGCTCAACCCCGTCCATGGTGTGCGCTATCACCTCAGTCGTCCACTGCGCATTCATGGCCATGTGCGCTCAAAAGCCGAGGAGACGGAACAGGTGTTGGCGCTGCTCGATAAGGTGAATCTCAGCCCTGCCGAGCAGTTCATTGGCAAGTACCCGCACCAGCTCAGCGGCGGCCAGCGTCAGCGCGTCTCGATTGCTCGTGCCCTGGCCGTGCGGCCGGACGTCTTGCTCGCCGACGAACCGGTCTCGATGCTCGATGTCTCGATCCGGCTCGATGTGCTCAACCTGTTGCTGCGGCTGAAGGATGAGGAGCGACTGGCCGTGCTCTTCATTACGCACGACATCGCAAGCGCCCGGTATTTCGCCGAGGATACGCTCGTCATGTACGCGGGGCAAATGGTCGAGGGCGGATCCAGCGACGACGTGATTCAGCGGCCCAAACATCCGTACACACAGCTCCTCATCTCCGCCGCTCCGGACACGAGCCGCCCCGCCGACGCGCCATTCCAGGCGCGTGGTGAGATTCCTAGTCTGATTACACCGCCCACTGGCTGCCGTTTTCACCCACGCTGCCCGCACGCGATGGCAATCTGTCGTGAGCGTGTACCGCGCCGCACCGAGCTAGGCGGCGGCCATTGGACGAACTGTTTTCTGTACGGCGACGGCCATGACGCGAGCTCCGCATCCGTGGCGACGCATGTCCAATAATTCGGGTCGGAGAGTACCCTCTAGATTGGAGCGAAGGCGACTATGGCGCGCATCAAGCTGGCATATGTCGGTGGCGGCAGCACACGCGCCGCCGGTACGATGGCATCGTTCATCGAGCAGGGAGCGAACTTCGACGGGTCGGAGGTCGCGCTGATTGACCTCGATGAGGAGCGGCTCGGTATCGTGCGGACAATCGCGCGAAAAATGGCACGCGCACGGGGGCTGGACCTGACGATCAGGACGACGACGGACCGGCGCGCGGGCCTGCGCGACTGTGACGCCGTGCTGACGAGCTTCCGACCCGGTGGATTCGAGGCACGCTTCCTGGACGAGAGCATTCCTCTCAAGCACGGCGTGATTGGCCAGGAGACGCAGGGGCCCGGCGGCTTTTTCATGGCGCTGCGCTCGATTCATGTCATGCGCGGGGTCATCGAGGATATGGAGGAGGTCTGCCCGCACGCGCGGCTCTTCAACTACACCAACCCCGTCAACCTCGTGTCTGAGGCGATCACACACCATACGAACATTCCAACCGTCTCGCTCTGCGAAGGCCCCATCGTCAGCAATCGCGAATACGCGGCGGTAGTGGGTCTGGACCCCGACTTGCTGGACGCCACTTCTATCGGGCTCAACCATGGCTCGTGGACAGTGCGGCACCTGTACGACGGGCGCGACGCGATGCCCATGATCCGCGAAGGCTATGAGCGACTGCGCCGTGAGGATGACGCTCCTACGGAAGAGTTACGCCTGCTGAAGCTCGCCGTCGAGATGGACTCGCTGCCAAGCTCGTACTTTCAGTACTACTACTACAAGGACGAGATTCTGGCGGAGCTCGCTGCCAAACCGACGACGCGGGCGCAGGACATTATGGCAAGCGTTCCGGATTACTGGGCGCACTACCGTGAGCAGGCGGCGCGCGACGAGCCGAAGCTTGACCCTGCCCGCTCGCGGGGTGGCATCAACGAGCTTGAGCTTGGCATTGACGTGATGGACGCGGTCTTCAACGACCGCAAAGAAGTGTGGTACGTCAACGTGCCCAATCGCGGCTCGATTGCGGACTTTCCGGACGATCTCGTGGTTGAGACGAGCGGCTATGTGGATCGCAATGGGGTAACTCCCCTGGTCATGGGTCGCCTACCGCGACACGTGAGTGGACTTGTCAAGATGCTCGGCGAGTACCAGGCGCTGGCGGCCGAGGCCGCCTGGAGCGGGAACCGCCGCGACGCGGTGCGCGCCCTGGCGAGCCATCCGCTCGTCTTCTCGCTGCATACCGCTGAGGCGCTCTACGACGAGATGGCGGCGGCGCACCGTGACTATCTACCTGAGCGGTTGGTCCAGTCGTGAAAGACGGCGATACGGTCTACCCGCCGATAAGAAACGCTGAGACGAGACGGTCCGAAGATGGAGACACCTGGCATGCAATGCGTATTGGCCGTTGATGGTGGCAATACCAAAACTATCGCGGTGATCGCCTCGCTGGACGGCGCAATTCTAGGCGCAGGCTACGCAGGGTGTAGCGATGTCTACAACGCCGAGTCGGAGGATGGCACGTCTGATACGGCCGCCGCGGCGCGACGAAACACTGAGACCGCGGTAGGCGCCGCGCTCGAGCAGTCCGGGGTCGCGCCGTCCGATCTCTCCGTCGGGGTCTTCAACATGGCGGGCGCCGACTGGCCGGAAGATATCGCCTTCTGGCGTGAGACCGCCGCGCGACATGGCTTCGGACGTGAAATCATCGTGCAGAATGACGCGCTCGGCATCCTCTACCTCGCCTCGCCGGAAGCGATTGGCGTCTCCATCGTCGGCGGGACTGGCGTGGCGACGGGAGCCCGCGCGCCGAATGGGCGCACCTGGCATAGCAGCTTCTGGCAGGACGAAGCTCAGGGCAGCT
>DATEGV010000399.1:0-2485 GCA_035279925.1 Ktedonobacterales bacterium
CTCATCCGGCCGCACCCCGCGCTCTCCAAACACCGCCGTGAGCGCGGCGATCATCTCTCGCGTATCCAGCCTTGCCAATGACACCCTATATCTCTCCGCATGTCTCCGCGACTACTGCCTTGCTCCTTGACCCACGCCCCCCGGCGGGGGAGGGGCAAGGGACGGTTCACGCAGAGTAAGAGGGAGTTTGCACGGAGTCACAGGGAGTTTATGAGAGCGAGCAAGCATCATTGTGACAGGCGTCCCTGACTCCTTCGACGCTCAGTCCGGACAACCTCTGAAAAACTCTATGTGACTCCGCGTGAACTCTGCGTAACTCTGCGTGAACCGTACCCTATCCATGCCCCAACGTTTCCCCTCCCCTCGCGGGAAGCATGAGGCGACCCTACTTCACAGTATACCCGCGCCGCCTCAAATGTTGGGGATGTTGTAGGTGTACCCATGCGGCACGATCACCGCCGTCATGCCGGTGAACATGCTGTTGAAGGTGTCCAGAGGCAGGTATTTGATGTAGTACTCCGAGGAGTCCACGATGCTCAGGCCCTGGCTGTCGCCGCCGGTCATCACCAGGAAGTGGCCGCCGTCGAAGAAGTGATAATACCCATACGAGATGCGCACGTTGACGATCAGCGGCAGCCCCAGCGTGTTCGTGATATAGAGCATCTGCTTGTAATCAAGATGCCAGTTGATATCCGCGCGATAGCCGAACGCCTCCGCGCCGCGCTCGAAGCCATGCGGCGTCAGCAGGCCCCCGTTGAGCGAGACATCCGGCTGCATCACGTCAATCATCTTGCCGATGGTCGCGTGCGGCACGCCCCACGCCGTCAGAATCTCCGACGAGACCGCCGAGCTACACGCCGCGTTCCACCAGTCGTTGAACTGCTGCGTGCTGTCATAGAGGTCCGGGCGCATGCCCTGTGTCTCCGGCTGCACCAGCGCGGCGACGGAGCGGGCGTCGTGCGCGCCCGCCTGTGGGACGAAGCCCGCCATCAGCGGCTGCGAAGGTTCGCCCGCGCCCAGGAGCGCCGTCCAGATCGCCAGCGACACCGCGCAGATCGCCAGCAGCATCCGCGCCACCGCCCAGGGGCTGCGCGCGCTCTGGACAAGCGCGCGGGTGTCAACGCGCGGTCGTCTGCGCGGTCGGGGCGCGTGAAACACGGCGAGGTCCGGCACGCTATCCGTCGGTAGCCGATCTGGCAGGCGCGCGGCGGGTGGCGCGGCGACGAGCGCCAGCGTCTCATCCTCATCCAGCGTGGTCAGCGCGGAGAGGGGGCGCGCGGCGGAGTGTTCGCGCCGCCGTGGACCGGACGCGCCGGGGTCGTACTCACCTCTATAGTCGTCGCGGTCATCGTCGCGGTGGTCACGCCATGCGCGCTTGCCACTCCATTCGGCGTCATCCCAGTCACGCGCGGCCTCGTAGCGGTCCGGCGGCTCGCGTACGGCGCGGCGCTTGCCGGAGATGGGCGGGAAGTCGTCGTCGTCGTCGGGATACGCGGCGGGGAGGCTGGGAATCGAGGGTAGTGTGAGCATGGGCAGGTTCACGTCCGGCTCATCGCGTCGTCGTCGCTGCTGTTCAGCGCGCCGGTCGTGATAGCCGGAGTTGCTCGGACGCGCGCCCTCATCCTGGTCGCGCCGCGCGCGCCTGGCCGGTCCACGTCCTCGCCCGTTGGAGAAGTTCGGAGCCGAATCCACTCGCATCTTCCTCCCTCGCGCCACCAACCGCGCCTTGAATATAGCCAGCCGGCGCCCGACCCGTCAAGCGCGCGGACCGAATGGGGCATCTTGCTCGCCACTTGCCTCTTGGCAAACACTCCGCTATACTGTGCGCACTCATGGCGTAGCCGCGCGGTTTGGCCGGCGCGCCGCCGGATGGCCGCGACCGCGACCGCACAGACCGGCAGGGACGCGCACGGGAGAAGGGACACAGACCATGGCGACCTCTGACGCTTCCAGCGGCTCGAGCTTTCCACTCGCGCGACAGGCGCTCGTCGCCGCGCTGCCGTCCGAGATTCAAGACCTGCTGAAGCCGGGCAAGACGCCTGAGCGCATCAACCACGCGATCACGTGGGCCTCCAAGCGCGATCCGGAGGTGCTGGCGGAGCATCGCGCCCGCCGCTATCCGGTCAAGCAGTTCGAGGACATTCGCACGCTCAAGCTGGAGCAGGTGGATAAGGTCGCCAACCACTTCGCCCGCAAGTTCCGTCACCGCGCCTTCTGGACCGGCGCCGTCACAGGTCTGCCGGGTGGCCTCTGGGCGCTGGTCGCCGCCGGCGCGGACGTGCAGCTTACGGCCGTCTACGCGGTGCGCATGGCGGCCGACATCGCGCAGTCCTACGGCTACGACACGAGCATCGTCGAGGAACAGGCGCATCTGGCCGAGGTGCTGGCGCTGGCCGCCGGCATTGACAGCCTGCGCGGCGTCGGCAACTGGCTGACCCGCGAGGGCCTGATGCACATTCTGCCGGAGGTGCTGCCGAAGATTCTG
>DATEGV010000400.1:0-2294 GCA_035279925.1 Ktedonobacterales bacterium
GAGGGGAAGGGGGAGCCAGCGTCGCGACCTTCGGGCCATGCTACCCCTTCTCCCGTGGGGGTACGCTGGCGCTCGCATTCTGGCTCCCCCTTCCCCACGGGGAAGGGGGCTGGGGGGGGTAGGTTCTCTGGCGGCGCGAGAGCGATGCGGAGGGGCTGGGGGCTAGGTTCTGCCAGGGCTGGGGGATGAGGTCAGTTGCCCTCAATTCCGCCGCATCTCATGCAGCGCGCGCCGCGCCCAGACGCCCAGCGCGCCCATCTCCGCGGACTTCAGCGTATGCAGCGACTGCTCGTAGGCGTTGGTGGCCGAGCCGCGTTCGCCGCGCGCCCGATGTTCGTCTCCGCGCGCCGTCCAGACCTGGCCGAGCAGGGTGAGATCGCCATATTCACGCGCCGTGCGCTCGACGCGCGTGATGTCGTCCAGGCGCGGTGAATCGTAGCGCGCCATGCGGGCGAAGCGCACCTGCGCCAGGGTCGTCACGCCGAGCGCGAGTGGGTCGCCAGCGCCCTCCAGGTACGCGAACGCCGGCGTGATCTGCGAATCCGCGATGCCCAGGAAGTGCTGGCTCGTCGCGTCGAGTCCGGAGCGCTCTCCGGCCACCGCCAGGTCCATCGCGATATCCGCCATCAGCGTGCGCAGACGCGCGCACTCAAGGCGAGTGCCGTAGAGATCGAGTGTCGCGTACGCCTGAAACGCCGTGGTCAACGCGCCGCCGGCGTCGCCCCGCCACCGCTGGAACATCGCCTCGATCCATGCCAGATTTGCTCGTCGCACCGGTGGGGTCGCGATGCGGCCGGCGAGCCGCTTGGCCGCGCGCAATGTACGCTCGGCCGGGTCGAAGCGACCGTAATAGAAATGCGCCAGCGCCAGCGAGATCAGAACATCCAGGCGGAAGATACCATCGGAGCTATCGGCCGGCTGGTTCTGGGTGTGCGCGTTCCAGGCGTCGAGGGCGAGTTCGCAGTAGACGGCGGCCGCGTCGCGGCTATCCAGCTCGCGCGACACATCGGCCAGCATGTACGCGAACTGCGCCAGCGCGCCGTGGTCGCCCTCACGCAGCGCCTGTGCGCTGGCCTCATCCAGTAGCGCGAGCCCGCGCTTGAAGTTGCCCAGTCGCAGCGAAGTGGCCGCTTGCATGTAAAAGACGCGCAGCTCTTGCCGGCGTGACATGCTGAGAAACTGGGTGGGGCCGATGGCGCGGCTGGCAAGCGCGTATTCGCCGCGTTTGAGATGGCCGTAACTCAGTGTCAGAGCGTCGGCAACGGATGGTGAGCGGTCGGGATCACTATATTCCCAGAGCGGGTCGGGATGATCGAGGGTGGTAGATGGCATGCTGTCCTCCCAATGAACGCAACGAGTGGCAAAAATAGCAGGAGAACGCGGGAACCCTCGCGGGCTCATTGGGAAGGATACCATGCCCGACAAGCGGAGGCGGGGCCATGCCGCTGGAAGGAACGCAAGCGCGTCACGCGGGAGCGGTTGCCCTGGTTCTACGCCGGAGAAGGGAACGTGATCCTCCTCCGGCGAACGCCCCCTGCCCGAAGCGCCGGGCAGGGCAGACGATTTACAGCCCGCGCGCCGCGCACGGGCCAGACGAGCTCGTACAGCCGGAGGCGACCGCCGGCGCTTGCGCGCTCACGGCGCTGGCTACCGGACCAGCGAAGACGCCACCGGCGAAACATCCGGCGGCGACGCCGGCCAACGCGAGACGCTTCAGCCGGAACAGCAAGCGCGGAGATTGTGCTGTCAGGGCGAGCGGGGTATCATGTCGCATGGAGAGTCTCCCTTCCAGGCTGCAACCTGGACATGGATGGGGTCATCAACTGACCGGCTACAACAACATCTGAGCGAGCTTTCCTGACGCGGCTCGGTCCGTCCCGTGGCGACACGGACGCTCCGGGCCGTGTTGTTTGGCTCGCCCAGGATCACCGCGCGCGACCGCGTCAATTTCACCGTATGCCTCCTTTTCGCGAGAGAGCGACGCCGTCAAGGGACGATGGTGTACGGCGGAACATGGTGTAGTTGCGGATGTAGCCCGCGCTCGGCGCCCTTTGGGGAAATGGCGCCCGCTACCCGTGTTCGCTGCCTGAGGATGGAGTACGGCAGGGGGGCGAATGACCGGAAATGACGTACCGGAATTGCTCCCATTGGCTGCCGGTCGTATAGTTGATATTGTCTATCAACTAACACAACTAGGAGGCACGCATGGCCCGCTGGGCACACGACGCGACAGAACTGATCGGCAATACTCCCCTGGTCCGGCTCAATCGGGTCGTGCCGCCGGGCGCGACGGT